>JAPKCZ010000086.1 GCA_028822745.1 Kiritimatiellia bacterium
GTGGAATCCGTGGTCTTCTTCGTTTCGCAAAAAGTAGATGAATAGATCAGGCTAGTTCAAAAGCTCGATTTTTCTGGAAAATCGGACCCAAATTGATATTCTTCACGTGCGCCGTTCTTTTCACAGGCCTCGTATACTGGCAAATGATGAAGCAAGTATCTTTCCCACTTTCATTTAATATGAACATCCGTCTGATTAAAATTCTGGCTGTGTTGGTGTTGGCGCCCTGCTTCGTGACCGCATCACCGATTCACAAGGCTATTCGCGACGGCGACGTGTCCTATCTACGCGACTTGCTCGTGAACGGCGGCGAAGATGCCGTTCACGTCACGATAGGCCGAGGCGTTACCCCGCTGCATCTGGCCGCCGCCCTCGACAATGTCGTGGCAGCAAAGCTCTGCCTTACGTTTGGCGCAAAGGTTGATGTGTTAACAAACGGTGGTTTCACGCCCCTGCACTGGGCCGCCAGCCGTGACGCCGTGCGCTGCGCCAGTTTTCTTATTCAACGCGGCGCCGACATCTCCGCTCAAAGCACAAAGGGCATTTCGCCCTTACATTGGGCCGCCAATCGCAACGCAACCAATGTCGTCGATCTACTCGTCTTACACGGGGCCAATATTCACCTAGAGACGGAAAACGGCTCTACGCCCCTACATTGGGCCGTCATGCCGGATCCTTACAGTGCGGCGGCGCAGATCCTTGCATATGAAATCGTTAGCCCCGAAGTCGAACACGAGTACACCAATCGCCTTCAGGCGGTACAGGACGAGAATCGCGCAGAACTCGATGCCCTCGACGCCGAGCAAGCCGCCGTCAACGCGCCCCCAGCCCGCCCAGATGTATACGTCGAACGTGATCGCAACACCGCACGCCAGACCTTGACCGTCAACATAGGCCTAGGACAAGCCCTAAAGTTCGAGTGGATCGAAACACTTCAGTTGTGGGCGGGAAAATACGAAATAACCAACGCCCAGTTTCGCCGTTACAAGATTCACCATGACAGCCTATTTCGTGAAGATCTGACATTGAATGACGCCATGCAACCCGCGATCAAAGTCTCATGGAACAATGCGCAGGGTTTTTGCGAATGGCTTGACCGCACGTATCGCGACCGCGTACCAAAATCCTTCCGATTCAGACTGCCGACCGCTGCCGAATGGACCCGTTTGGCTCGCTGCGGCGACAACCGCATTTACCCGTGGGGTAGCACCTGGCCACCCGAATACGGTAACTACTCAGATCTTTCTGCCCGAGAACACCTTATCGAGTGGCGGGGCATCGAAGGATACGACGACGGGCACGTGGTCACGTGCGACGTGCGTGAAAGTGGCGAAAACCCATGGGGACTCTTCGGCATGGGCGGAAATGTTTGGGAATGGTGCCAGGATTGGTTCGATACGGAAAAGAAGTACAAAGTACGCGCTGGCGGAAGCTGGGATTTCGACCAACGCGAAAACCTCTGCATCAACGGCTACGGATTCGATCGTCCTGATGCGCGCTATGACACGATTGGCTTTCGCGTTCTGATCAGCATGCACGCCACGGAACGTCACTTCGGCCCCGTGCGGAACTGATCCTCCTCAGACCTCGCAGGGTGATGCACCCAACAGCAGATCGTCATCGATGACGATCCCTTCTTCCGGCAAACGCTGGCGTAACTCCTCGGGTCCGAGCGCGAACATCGGATCAATCTCAATGGTCACGCTGGGCTGTCCATCGCCATCACGCGGAACGGCCACGCCAACCTGCTCCAGCCAACGTGCGAATTTCGCACTCATGTCCGCACGACAGGATGCCGGCGAGTCCGCCCCTTCGGCGTTCTTGACGGGAGAAAACTCATCCTCACGAGCGCAGACAAGATTGACGACCGTGTTGGCATGGGGCAACACATCAAAAATAAACTTTTCGAACTTGTAGGCATTGGCCTCGTCCGGTTTGACGGTTTTTCCGTCAACATCACACATCGGCACTTTCTTGTGCGCCACATGAATTGGAAGATCGGCGCGTGCCTCCTGCTCAAGAAAAGAAAGCGAGAAAACATGAATCGCGATACTGCCATAGCGCAGCCAGAGATTTCCGTCCGCGTCCGTACGCTGTTTTTCGGCATCGCTGAGCTCCGTGTATTCGACCATACCGTGCAGGCCATCACGAACCACGACGACGCCAAGGCCTTCATCAGGGTCCCGCTTTTCACAGATTTTCAGAGAAATGTCGGCGTTGCGTA
Organism: Kiritimatiellia bacterium; assembly: GCA_028822745.1. Classification (GTDB taxonomy): domain Bacteria; phylum Verrucomicrobiota; class Kiritimatiellia; order UBA8416; family JAIOPI01; genus JAPKCZ01. Next base: position 2,225 of record JAPKCZ010000086.1, read on the forward strand.
AATCATGCAATCCAACAAACGCCGGATCGGCGATTTCGACCACTGGGTTGTCGACCTGGAAATAGAAGAGCGTGCTCAAGGAACGGGACGTCATGTCCGCAATCATGCCTGTGTTGAGCAAGGCCGAAAGCGTGCCGCCGTGACCATCAGGGCTGAAAAAGATTCGACCCGGCGCTTCCAGAATGATTTTGCCATCTGGGTCCAGCGCAGGCCACTTGCCCTGTACAAAGAAATGCACATCCTCGACAGGAAGATCAAAGTTATCATTGTCAGCGAAACACTGTCGCGTGGCGGCATCGTTGCCTTCCGACGTCATGACATAGAGAGGTACGGGTTTGCCGTAGCGTTCAGACAGAGCCAAGATCTTATGGGCATGGATCTCGAACAGTGTCGCGCCCGTCAGGGGAGCGATTGCATAAGCCCCCTTGGGGCCATCATAGCCCAGTCGCGAGCCCTGGCCACCTGCGACAAGGATAATCCCAACCTTGCCATCACGCAGAAGCGCCTCGCCGCGCTCCCAGGCCTTCAGACGCTCGTCACCTGTGAGTTCAACGGACTCGGCTGGCGCAAAGTCCGCCTGAACCGCAGCCTGGCCCTTGTCGTCCAGATACGAAGCCATCCGAGAAATGTCATCAAAATTAAGCGTGGTGATCTGCTCGAGTAGCGATTTTTGCTCCTCGGCGGACAGTTTCTCCCAGAATTTAAGGACGTGTCCCTGATCGGCCGCGTCGAGCGCTTGTTGACATTCAACGAAATTCAAAATGAACCCTCTTTATTCGAATCCTAATTTTTTCCGCAACTCACGCAGCGCCGTACGATGCTCCGGGCGAAGGTCGTACATATTCTCGGACAAGACCTCAACCAAATTCAGCGCCCGTTGCGTCCTGCCTTCCGACAGATGGATATTGGCGAGATTGATAACCGACGCCGGATAATTTTTTTCCAGCGCAATCGCCTTTTCGAACGCCGCAACGGCCTCGTCCAACTTGTCTTGCTTCTGGAGTATGGTGCCATAGGTATCCCATAGCGACGGCGAAGTGTCCGTCATGGCGATCGCCTCGGTGATTGTTTTGGAAGCCTCGTCAAGGGAGCCTGTTTCCTGCAAAACCCACGCCAACGAGTTCATGGCGAGTGGATCCCTCTTTGCGTTCAGCAATCGCCGCAACGATTCCTTGGCCAAGTCATATTCACCTCGCTCAATTTGGAAATTGGACATAAAGAAATTTGCAACTCGGTCGTTTGGATTCAACTGAAGTAGTCGTTGCGTACGGACTTCAGCCACATCAGGTTTGGACAAAATCATATCCAATCGAATCATGAATTGAAGAATCTGAATATGGTTGGGTTGATACACAAGCGCGTCCTCAAAATGACGAGCCATGTCATCCACGTTCCCGCGCATCATGGCGAGATGCCCGCTCGCGTATGCAAACAGAAACCCTTTTGCGAAACTCTGTCGTTCAATTCTGTACAGTGTTTTTTGTAGGCCTTTCTCATCGCGACCGGCGATCTGAATGTTAACCAGCATTTCCCAGGCTTTCGGAACGTTTTTGTTATCCCGAAGCACTTCGTCGATAATATCGGTTGCTTGTGACGCATCGCCCTCAACGGCCACCAACAGAGCTTCCTGCACTCTCAAAACCGAAGAATCCACGCCTGCTCTGCGTGCATGTTCGAGAAACTTTTTGGCTCGATCGAATTCACCACGTTTCATCGAAAGCGTGAGCATGCCCAAGAGAGCCCGCTGATGCTTCGGGTTTTCGCGCAGGAGTTTTTCGAGGAGCTCCTCGCTATCCCCGTGACGGTCTTGAATGAAATACAATTCGGCCAGACGCATTTCCAGTGAGAGTTGCTCGTCACCCGTTGACAGCGCCAAGGCCCTTTCAAGCTGCGAAATGCCTTGGGACGATTTGCCGCTGCGGCTGAGTACTTCTCCCATAGAGGCCAGCGCCTTCGATTCACGCACGACGCCATAATTGGCAATAATATCGACAATCCGAACAGGTCGATTCTGAAACCGAGCCAAAAAATCGTCCATTTCCTGCTTCACGATGTCGCCGTCTTCGTAGTCTCCGCCGGAGAGCACCAGACCGTGGGCATTGAGAAGCGCACTGACATTGTTTGGGTCAAGGACTCTTGCGCGACGGTAAACTTCATAGGCATCGGCCTGCATGTCGGCGTCTTCAAGCAACACGCCAAGATTGTTGGCAACCAGTCCCAGTCGGCGCCGAGTGTGCTCGATCAGGGGCGCAAAGGTTCCGTGTTCAATCTCTGCTTCAAGAACCGGAAGCAGTTCGTCCCAGACCCGCATATGGCGTTGCTTTAGTGCCAAAAAATCAACACTTTCAAGCTCAACTGCCCCTGAAAAGAAGAGGACGTTCGGAACAGGAATTAGACCTGCTTTTGACCAAACGTCCGCCGAATTCATGACGGCGACATCCTTGACCGCCTCATTGGGTCGAGCGAACCATTCACCCAGTAGCGCCTCTAACCCAATTTCGGCCCGATTACGTAACGTGGCATCCTTGATTTGATTGAAAACATGTGTCCGTAACGGCTTATAGCTTTGGGCCGCAATGCTAAGTACTTTCAGAGGCATGTTGTCCCGTTTGATTAGGGGAAGAAGCTGCGCGTCCAGCGAACCATCTGAAATAAGCCATGTTTGACCATCAATTTGCTCGAGAAGCGTCTCCGCTATCGTTGCCAGAACCAAGGCAGGTTTCGCGTTCGCCTTTGCAACATTCCGCCACGGCATAAACAGACAGAAACCAACCAATAGCAGCGGCAGCACGATGCTCGACACCCGACGTCCGAGCGATGCGACGGCATCCTCATCTCCCCATTGGGGCAAGGGCAACAGAAAAAAGTAGGCCACAAAATAGCCCATCGTCCACGCGGTCAACAGCTCAGGGATGAGGAATATGCGTGCGCCAGTTCCGATCTGCGATGGTGATATGGGTGTGTTTAGCAGAACGGCGATGACGAGTCCTGTCAGTAAAACATGCAATGCAGCAACCGAGCGGTCGCCTTGCCCGTTCAAGGCGCGCTTTGACATGGCGATCGTGACCAGCCACGGAAGTGACGTCACAACAAGAATGACCAACCAGCCTTGGCGCGGCAGACTTCGCGACAGAAGAAACCAGGAATTGAGCAACAGAATTTTTAAACTTTGCCCAAAGCCGGTCACACCTCTGAGTTGGGCACCTTCTTCACCTAGGAACGACCAAGCGGCCAACGCATACGCCAGCAAACCACCCACGAAGCAGCCTAGGGTTTTGAACAGCACGCCCGTCGTCAGACGCTCATCCTTATGAGCACATGTAAAAAACACAACGGTAATGATTGGGGTGAACACATAAAAGCTTGAGTATTCAACGCACCCTATACCGTAGATAAACGCAAACAAGTAGCTCAGCCGGTTCGACCCGTATTGAATGGACGACAGGAATAATCGCAGCGCCAATAGCAACAGTAGCAGATGAAATGTGGACCAATGACAGCGGTTTGCAGCCATCCAAAATGGTAAGGAAAACGTCAGGACAAAGGCGGCGACAATACCGGCCAGGCGTGACGCGAGGAGTGACTGTACGTAATTTTCTTCTTCGACCTTGATCGTCAGCCAAATCGAAAGACGAACCACAGAGTAGAGTGCCCAGATGGCCAAAGCGCCACATATCGCACTAAGACCGTTGAGCGATGTTAACTGGCTGACATTTGGCAGGCTCGCATTAACGACATCGCAGAGCGCAAACCAGAGCGGTGAATTCGGACTAAAACGCGGCGTGGCGCCCGAGGACACCACAAACGCGCCAGCCGAGGGGCCCGGGTAGACCGCAGGACAAAGCGTATTAAAATACGTGCACGCTGCGATGGTGGCCAATCCAAGGCCAATCAAAAGATCGATACAAATGGACTTTATATTACTCATACAACAGGGTATACAGAAGGATTCCGGTAGGTACAGTTAGAAAGACAACGACTAAGTGTTTATGCTTCAGTCTGTGCACCCTACACGGTTTCCTTTCAAAAATCCAGTGCTGTAAAATTGGAATCTACTCAAGTGAACGAGCCTGACGCCACGACACGTCTTCAAGTTTATCTCGCAAAACGGGCGGTGGCATCGCGTCGCGCGTGTGCCGACATCATTCTCAGCGGCCGCGTATACGTGGATGGTGAACGAATCATCGAACCCGGATTCCGAATTCGTAGCGACATGCGTGTTGTCCTGGATGGACAAGAACTGGCCAAAATGGAATCCGCCATCCGCAGCATCATTCTATACAAACCACGTGGCTATATTTGCTCACGCAAACTTCAGTCCACATCTCGAAATTTAGGCACCGTTTACGATCTCATCGAGGACATCCCTGAACACCTAAACACAGTAGGTCGCTTGGACAAGGACAGCGAGGGCCTTATCGTGCTTAGCAATGACGGTGAGTTCAACGAAAGACTTTCGCACCCGCGACACGGCCACAGCAAAACCTACCTCGTCACCGTCACGGGGCACGTTTCAGACGATTGCCTGAAGAGACTCAACGCGTGTCGCCAGTTGGAGAGCGAAACGATTCAACCCGTCGCGGTCTCTGTGCAAACGCATGGTAAAAGAACCGCAGTTCTGAAATTTGTGCTGCACGAAGGGCGCAACAGACAGATCAGGCGCATGTGCAAACTCTACCGACTAGAGATCGCAACACTTGTAAGAACGAAGATCGGGGCATTCGAAGATCACGTCTTGTCGCCAGGCGACTGGCGCGACCTACTCCCAGAGGATATCGCTCGATTGACCCAGCAGCATGAGTCAAAGCAACCTCTAGGATAAAAAGAATCTGATCTATTCGCTGGCACCTTCGCCAGAATTGAGCACAGAAAGTTTCCGAGATAATTTTACATGACAAGGCGGGCAAAGCGTCGACGAAACCGCATTCACGTCAATTTTACTAGAAAGCGCGCAGAGCGGATACGGACAGTAGTCCATTCCTAGTGAGCGTGAGGCCGCGCCGGTACCAATGCAAAAGAGTAGCGCCTGGGCTTCTGGTGAATGTAGATTTTCCTGTCCTAAGCGTTTCATCAGTGCGTTGCAAGACACTTTCGCGCGCCTTTTCTCAACATCAACCTCTGCAGCCTTTCCTGAATCGAGATCCCAACAGGAAAATTCGAGAAGATAGATGTTAGCGGCCGATGCCAAATCAGGTGACGTGGCGTCAGTTTCTGAAATGCACCACGATACGGGCGCCTGAAGTCGTTCGGAAAAGGCTGCGGCCAGACCGTTGGTTTGGATTAGCCCATCTTTACAATCGCTAACAAGAACGAAGTGTACGTCTTCGGCGAACGCCAAGGTTGACATCAACATCATTACAAAAGCGGCAATTTTTGGAAGATTGGATATTCTGTTCACTTAATTCGTTCACCTCATCGAGAGATTATAGGTAGCGAGAAGCGGAC
>JAPKCZ010000751.1 GCA_028822745.1 Kiritimatiellia bacterium
CGGCAAAATAAATGTCCCCAATTGAATCAACGTAGCGCGATATTTTCATAGGACCCCTCAGTCAGTAGATGCTTGGTTTGCAATTTCCTGTTTTATCGATCGGCCTCGCGAAATCAAAGGATGCAGCATGGCACCGTAACCCGCGTCGAGCAGCGTCTTAAAACGCATCAAAACGGCCGCCGACAAACCCAATTCAGGTGGGTAGCCCAGAAGGCCGAGCGTAAACACGAAGGCAAACTCAAGGAGTCCCAGATTGCCAATCGACACCGGAAGATTCATAATGAGCATGATCACCGGCGTGGCAACGACGGCACTCAGCAAGGAAAACGATATATCAAACGCACGCGCACTGACCCATACGTTCAAAATGGCGAGAAGATAAAACAACAACGAATTGATCGCCGCCCAGAACATGGCGTGTGGGCTGCGGCGATAATCATTCACGGCGATTTGAATCTGATCCAACTTCAGAAAGAGACGTTCAAGACCGCCAATTTTTGCGGGTGTTAATTGACGAGCAATTTTGAGCCCACGTGGATCAAGCACGAGCCAACCAATACCCAAAATGAGTGTACCAAAAACGGCGAGGCTGATCGTCACAATGGGCTCGTTGAACAGCCGCAAATTCACGAGCACAGCCAACGCTGCGATGACAATCAACATGACCAGGCCCGTGAAGCGTTCAACGAAAACAGACGCGACCGCCTCTGTTCGGTTCTCAATCCGCCGACCCAATTCATGAATGCGAACAACATCCCCGCCCATGCTGGTTGGTAGAACCAAGTTATAGAACTGGCCAACCATGTAGTAGGCGCACAGAGGCCACAACCCTGGGCTCGACTGCTTTACCCGCAGTAGCATATGCCACTTGAGCGCACTGGAAAAATTGAGCAGGAAGGGAATGAGCAAGCTGGCCGCGAGAAAACCCAAGTGGGTTCCCGACAACATGCGAAATAGTTCAGAACGTCGCTCATCATCAAAAACCCCACCAACGCGCAGCACAAGGTAGATCAACAGGACGCTGACAACAGACCTAATGAGGTGAGAGGCACGGAGTTTAGCGGGCTTCATGATGGCTTACGTCGTTTCGGCACGCGATTTAATGAATCGAGCGGGCACGCCACCCACAATGGCGTATTCGTCCACGGACTTGGTGACAACAGCCCCTGCGGCCAGAATACTGCCCTGCCCCACACGAACGCCGTCGAGAATCTGTACACTGGAACCAATCCACACATCGCGCTCAATCTGGACGCCACCTTTCGCAACAATCCCCTGCTGTTTCATTGGGATATCGAGGCGGTCGGTGCGATATGGGCCACCGCCAATGATATAAACGAATGCAGCAATGATAGTGTATTCACCGATCACGACATCACTACCTGCGCAGGCATGCATAAGTGTATTCATTCCCACGGTGACGTTGTCCCCGATGCTCAAATTACCGTCCTTACAACTCAGCACGGCATGGCGACTTAGAATGACATGGCTTCCAATACGAATCCCCTCATTGGCGGAACCCTTCGCATCGAGCACGACATTGTCATCGATGACCACATTGTCACCCAGATGAATTTTATGGCCATGACGAATCGTCACATTGCGTCCGAACACCACGTTTCGGCCACTGCTCCCCAGCAGAAAAGGAAACAGCGATTT
>JAPKCZ010000087.1 GCA_028822745.1 Kiritimatiellia bacterium
CTCCTTTGTCGTTCAATCGTAGCGAGGGACGAGCGGAGATTGTCTAAAATACCAACGGAACGCTTACCTCCCACGATCAGAGTGACAAGCTATTTCAGGACAGACCTCTGCACCCTTTTCTCTTCATCCTCCCCAAATATCGAGACACTTATCGATTAAACCGAGAAAATCGCTACACTCTGGATCCGCATGTTGAAAACATGCACCGAACCACCACGCATCCCTGCGGTGTGACCCGCACATTGAACGACAGAAGAAGAGGTAAACCAGTGAGAATGCTTTCCAGAACTTTCATGGCCGATCTAAAGACAGGGATATTGAAAGAAATCCTGGATGTTATTCGAAAGGATCAGACGCTGGATTTCCAGATCCGCAACAATCAGGTTCATATCTATTATGCCGGGGGCAAAATACTGGATCTAAAGCCAAAGAGCAGCAAAGGCTACTACGCAAGCTTCGACGAAAACTACTGCGTGCTCAAGAAGCACACGCCGGACGATCTCAAGCAAAAGCTTCAGCGACAAGGCATACCTGAACTGCCGAATCATATTATGACCAAGGGTGATGGTCAGAAATGGGCGCAATCCCTAGCGCCGCTGAAAACAATCATGGATGCGTGGTTCGTCGAGCATCCCAAGATTGAGCGGAAACATCAGCAACTTCTCATCGACCAAAACAACAAACTGGCTGCATCCGACAAGACCGATTTCTTCATTATCGATATTGAATACACACGCCACCCCGCCCGATTCGACATGGTCGCCATGTCATGGCCAACGGACAGCGCTGAAGACAAGCCGCGATTGGCATTCATCGAATTCAAAGTCGGCGACAACGCCCTCAAATCATCGTCCACCAAGACCGGTGTCGGCACCGCAAGAACGATCCCTGGCATTGTGAAACACTTGGGCGACTTCACGCAATTCATAACGCCCGACACGTATGCGAGCGTCAAAAGAGAGATGATCACTGTCCTGAAGCAGAAATTAGAACTAGACGTATTCTCTGATAACGAAAAGCGACGTAGGATTGGCACCCCAGATACGTTCTCAGACCAAGCGCCTCAGTTCATCTTCCTGTTCGCCAATCACAATCCCAAAAGCACCATCCTTCAGGACGAGCTTCAGAACATCAGTGACGCTAAAACGTTCGAGCTAAAAATTGCATTGCTCAAATACAAACGCTACAGCCTGACTCACAAAACCATGTTCAACCTCTCAGACGCCAAAGACGAATTATCCCGCCGCCACCGCAGCGCAGCAACCAACAAAGCCTGACAAATAACAACTCGTCCTTCCCTCTTGATCTTAATCCTCCCCCAGCACTAAGCACCCAGCACCACAGCACCACAACACCCTAGCTTTTCGCCTTGTCCCTGCGCTTGCAGCCACTTTACACTAAAGCGAACATCGCTAAACACATGGGCAACGGCCTCGATCTGGTGAATATCGCATGCACACTGAACATGGCACGAGCGGAACGAGATCGGTGGATGTAGCACACTACATTCCGATCGTATTGGCATCCGCCAACGCACTGCCCACGGCGGCGTCGATTCAGGGCGTGCTGGACGACGTGGCGGCGGCCGAGGCGCGTGGCTACTTCTTGCCCGATGAAGATGAGAAACTTCGCGACGTATTCGCCGTGTATCTGGCGGTGCGTTCGAGTTTGCTGGAGTGTGTGTCGGATGTTAGCGGCGGCACGCTGTCAACCAAGGGTACGAAAAGTCTGCATGAGTTCATCGTCGCCTATGCGGCGGCGTGCTTGCTCGTGCGTTCCGCAAATTTCATCGTTTCGCTGGCATGCAAATATCCCATTGGTCGCAAAAAACTGGATGAGCCAGAATCTCGCTATGGGTTGGACGCCAAGAATTTCGCAAAAATCTATAAGAGCCTGACATCGCCGAAACGTTGGGGATCCTTTTTCGAGGCCGTACGTTTCTTTCATGCGCATCGCGAGGAGATCGTCGCCTACAAGACTGACCCTGTAGTCGGGCCGGTGGTGGAACTCATCATTGCCGAAGAGGCCTATGTCGTTGCACGTCGACGCGATTTCTTAAAGCGTCGTCTTGATTATCGAATGTACTCGTTCCTGCGTCGCAATCATTCAGGCTATAAGAAAACAATGTTCAAGCTGTTTAAGATAAGCGGCAGCGCCATCGCGGAATTAAAGCAGCCCTTTGTGAAACCAAGTGGTGCTGGAAAGCGCGTGACGGCGGACGTGCGCGATCGTCTAGAAACATTTCTGCAGCCCGGCGATGTGTTGGTGACACGCCATGATGATGCGTTGAGTAATCTATTTCTGCCTGGGTTCTGGCCCCACGCCGCCTTCTATATCGGCAGCCAGGACGAGCGCGAGACATTGGGTGTGCAGTCTGAACATAAAATCGAAGACCGCGTCCGCTTTTTGGAAGCCAAGAAGGACGGCGTAAAGCTGCGCCCCCCAGAGGACACCCTGCAGGTGGATGCCTTTACGGTCCTTCGGCCAACTTTATCGGCGACGCATCGCGCTGAGGCTGTTTCACGCGGCCTGACGCACGCGGGCAAGCTCTATGATTTCACGTTTGATTTTAGCGTAGCGGATCGCCTGGCCTGCACCGAATTGGTCTATCGTTCCTACCACAGCGTGGCCGACATCGCGTTCGCCTTACAGCCGCACGCCGGCCGTCACTGTCTCTCCGCAGAAGACCTGCTCAACCAAGCCATCGAACAAGGTTGGTTTGAGCCCGTCCTCGTCTTCGGTGTCCGCGGCAATGATTGGATCGAAGGCGACGAGGCAAGGACCGTCCAGAAACAGAGCTCCGCCGCCCAATTCTGATGCAGCGCTAGCGCTGCGTGCTTCGTGCGGAGTGCGCAGCAGACTAAAGGATCGGCATAAGCGTAACGCTTACGGGCATTGGTAACCGAAAATCCAATGCAAAGAAGCTCCACGGGCTGTTGCACTCCGTGGCACTCTTGGTGTTGAAGTTTCGTCGCCTTTGTTTAACAATCACCAAAGCTTTACGGTTACTAAACATTGGCTCGAAATGAGCTGTAAGAAGGAAGCGTGCTGAATATGTCATTTTCCGATCTTGGGCTTCTCGCGTATATGAACAGCGTGGTTGATGCTGTTGCGTACACCGATCCAACCCCGATTCAGGAGCAGAGCATCCCGCTCATTCTTGAAGGGGTCGATCTGATTGCCAAGGCCCAGACCGGTACGGGAAAAACCGCAGCCTTCGCCCTGCCAGTCCTTCAGATTCTCACCCAGAACGAGCCCGACGCCGAGACATGTCCGGTTCGCGCGCTTGTGCTGACCCCGACGCGCGAGCTGGCACAGCAGGTGGCCGATGCCTTCAAAACTTTCGAAACACACCTGCCGTCCCCAATCGGCATCGCCGCCATGATCGGTGGTGAGGATCTCGATCTGCAGGTGGCTCAGCTGCGCAGCGGGGTTCAAGTGGTGGTCGCGACGCCTGGCCGTCTGCTGGAGCTGGTTTGTAGTGACTTGATTGACTTGGAGCAACTGCGGGTCCTGGTGATCGACGAAGCAGACCGTCTCCTCGCGCTTGGCTTCGCTGAAGAGCTTGGACATCTATTCGAGGCGTTTCCCGTTGAGCGTCAGACGCTACTGTTCTCTGCAACCTATCCCAAAAAAGTCGTCGCCCTGACCCAGCAGATTCTTAGGAACCCGGTTCAGGTGAATGCCTCCGGCGATATGCCGACCGTGGCGAACATTAAGCAGCGCGTTATCGAAGTGAACGCGCTTAACCGCAGACCCCTACTATGCCACCTCCTCAAAGCGGAAGACTGGAAGCATGTGCTCGTTTTTGTTAAGAGCAAGCGCGCTGCCCGTAACCTTGCTGCGAAACTACGGCGCGACGGAATCCGAGCGGATGAATTTCATGGCGACCTATGGCAGGACGAGAGAACCGCTGTTTTGAGACGGTTCAAACAACGCTCGATCCGCGTCCTGGTTGCCACCGATATCGCCGCGCGCGGTATCGATATAGAGAATCTCTCTACCGTTGTGAATTACGACCTGCCGCGCTCGCCGGTCGACTACATTCACCGCATCGGCCGCACGGGCCGTGCGGGGGCCGATGGCGTGGCCGTTAGTTTTGTCGATCACAACGACCAGGCCTTTTTTAAAATCATCGAGAAGCGAACCCGGCAATCTCCCCCTCGCGAGCAGATCGCCGGCTTCGAGCTCAAAGGCGCCCCCCCAGAGAAAGCGAAGGGACAGCCACCGGTCAAGGGCAAGCGGCCAAGCAAGAAAGATAAAGCGCGTGCCGCGGCCGCACGGGATTCGGCGCGAAGTGATGAGACAGACGATCAGGATTCGGACTGAGACGCATTGCCACCCCATACGCAAGAAAAGGACGCCACCCCATTCGAGGGCTGATGACACTCTGCCCGTCAGCGCCGTGGGTGGGGAGGTTTTTGACCCGGTGACCCGTGACCCGGTGACCCGTGACCCGGTGACCCCGGGGTCATCAGGTCGAGAAACGAGGAAAAACCCAACAGGGATTGACTGCACTGAAGTGACAACTTAACATCTGGACGACGCTGGGTGCTTCGAAAGGGGCCTGTCTGTTGCACTATTTGCCCAAGTAGGAGGGAGCGTACCTTGAATGAACCCGATCCAGTTGAACTGCCAATCGATGGGGTCCTGGACTTGCACACTTTCCGCCCATCGGATGTGAAAGATTTGGTGCCTGCATATCTGGATGAATGCCGAAAGCTCGACATATTTCAGGTGCGCATTATCCACGGTAAAGGCACGGGTGCACTACGCGAAACGGTGCATGCCATTTTACGACGTACCCCAGGTGTCGCGTCTTTTGGATTGGCTCCGGGGAACGCCGGTGGCTGGGGTGCAACGATTGTTGAGCTGGAGGCCGATCGTCGGTAGGCGGTGTTCTGTGGTCGGTGGTAACCGAAAATCAAAAGCAAAGAAGCTCCACTCGGTGTAGCAGTGAGCGCGCCTGATAGCATCGTTCAAGCTCCCGACCCAGAGAACATGCTTCCCAACAACACAAGTCCTGCCATACTCCAGAGAGATTGGGGCGTTATCCAAAGACCACACACGTCCGGACGATCTGATTCCCAGATCTGTATTAGCGGCATCATGCTGTCTCGTACGACTGTTCGGCATTAGGGAGAGAATGGAATTACCTAAACAGCTCGCAAAAGAAGACGTTGAGTCCGATGTTCGCGAGGCATTGGAACGAGAGAGCATTGCGATTTGCGCCGATTCGGAATTATCGATTCCTGTTCTGGAATTGACCCCGGAATTGAGCCAGCAGATCTTCTATGCGAAATCCATCGGCGAAGTCACGATTGGTTTCGCGTCCATAGAGAAGCACCTGCTACACGAACTGCGCGGATTACAGAAAGTGGATAACCAAGCCGGGCGTGTATCACGATTGTTGATTGTCACAAACGATGGGTCCCCTCGCTTCTACCGTGAATTGGAGTTCCTTCACAAGAAACAGGGCGGGCGGGTTTTGATCTGTCGGCTGGATGTCGAATCAGCAATCCTAGGGGGCATCCTCGCGCTGAAGAACACCCCTGTGAAGGCGGTGCTCCTGAACAGAAAGCCGTCCGTCGTCAACGTCCTTAAAAGCTTGGTGAGAAAGCCTGAAAAAGGCTAATCCTGTAAGCCCTTTAGGCCAATCGTGTTTTCGGCACCACGCGTTCAGGCGGTTTGAACCCGCTTAGAATAGCCCGGTTACTTTGCCGATTTCGACATCAACATCGATTCGGCGGAAACCCGGGTCAGAGCCGGTTCCTGGGAGCAACTTAATGTCGCCCGCCACGGGTACGACAAAGCCTGCCCCCTTGTAGATCAGCACATCGCGAATGAGGAGGACCCAGTCTTTCGGCGCGCCCTTAAATTCTGGCGAATGCGACAGACTGAGGTGGGTTTTAACCATGCACATGCCCATTTTGCGAACGTCAGGGTCGCCCTCAAAAAGGGAAATCTTCTCGTCCGCCGCTTTAGCCCATTCAACGCCTGATGCCCCATAAATTTTGGTAGCAATGGCATACACCCGGTCTTTGAAAGGCATGTCGAGGTCGTAGAGATAGTCAAACTGGTTCGCTTCTTCACAAGCCTCCACGACCGCCTCGGCCAACGCGACAGCGCCTTCGCCACCTTTCAGCCAGTGCTCTGAGACCGCGCAGCGGGCGCCATGCGCTTCGCTGACACGCTGGATGAGGTCGTGCTCGGCCTTGGTGTCGGTGTAAAAGCTGTTGATACACACCACCGGGCTGACACCACTCTGTTTCACGATGTCGATGTGCGCAATTAGATTGGCGCAGCCTTCTTCGAGCATCCCTAGATTCTCTTCGGTGTAGGCTTCGTCCAGAGCTGCACCCGGCTTAACGGTGGGGCCACCCCCGTGCATCTTGAGGGCGCGCACGGTGGCGACAATGACGACGGCGTCAGGTTTCAGCTGCGAGTAGCGGCATTTCAGATTCCAGAATTTTTCGAATCCGATATCCGCACCGAAGCCGCTTTCGGTCACCAGGTAATCGCCCATGCGAATGCCCAACAAGTCGGCAATGACCGAGCTTTGCCCGATGGCAATGTTCGCGAACGGGCCGGCATGCACAAGCACAGGGTTGCCTTCAATCGTCTGCACAAGGTTAGGATTGATGGTGTCGAGCATCAGTGCAGCCATGGCCCCATCCACCTCAAGGTCCGCGGTGGTGACGTCCTCCCCATTGCGACGGTAGGCCACCACCATCTTGCCAATGCGTTCACGCATGTCAGCCAAACTGCTGGTGACGGCCAGAATGGCCATCAGCTCGCTCGAGACGGAAATTTGGAAGCCGGATTCCATTTCATAGCCGTCCATCTTTCCGCCTTTTCCGATAGTGATATTGCGCAGCGACTGTGCGCAGAAATCCATTGCCCATTTGAGCTGGACCCGATCTGGGTCAATATCAAGTCGTTTGAGCCCCACTTTCGCGAGACGTTCATCGGAATAGTTCCGTTCGTGCTGCATGCGCGCGGTCAGCGCGACCATGGCGAGATTGTGGGCGTTTGTAATGGCGTCGAAATCACCGGTCAGGCCGAGCGAGAAGGGCGCGAGCGGAATGCACTGCGCCAGCCCCCCCCCTGCGGCGGAGCCTTTGATGTTGAACGTGGGCCCGCTGCTTGGTTGGCGAATTGCGCCAACCGGTTTCTTGCCGAGCACGCCAAGGCCCTCGACCAGACCCATCGTTGTGGTCGTCTTGCCCTCGCCAAGCGGCGTGGGGGTGATCGCGGTCACATCCACATACTTGCCTTTGGGGGCGTCCTTCAGGCGTTGCCACGTGCGGTTATAGTCGATCTTGGCGAGACCACGGCCCATGGGGATAAGTTCATCCTCCTGTAAGCCCAGTTTCTGGCCAATCTCTTGAATGGGTTTGATATTCTGTTCTGCGGCTTCGGCAATTTGCCAGTCGGCCATCTGGGTAGGATCAAGTTTCATGTGTTTCCCGTCGTGGTTAATGAAATGGGGCGCACGTTGAGACCAAACCGTCTCAACGTTGTGTCGTTACGTTGTCCACAATTTCATGAACAGCTTCAGATGTCCATTTTACGAATCGTTGTGCAGAATTAACTCGGCGCAGATACAACCAACGACCGCGTCCCGCTCGCCCAGGGATAGGCTTGCTATGTGCAAAGA
>JAPKCZ010000088.1 GCA_028822745.1 Kiritimatiellia bacterium
CTACATCGGCCAGAAAAATCTCATTAAGGACCTCGCCACCTGCCCGTGGATCCTGTTCGTCGATGCCGACGAGGAAGTCTCTGTAGAATTGCGCGACCAAATCTTGCGCGCATTTGAAGGTGGCGAAACGGAAACCTATGCAGGTTTTGAGTTTCCACGAATCGTACATTATCTCGGACGCTGGATTCGGCACGGCGATTGGTACCCCGATGTTAAACTGCGTCTCTTCCGCCGTGATCGAGGAACCTGCGGCGGCAAAGAACCGCATGACCAGATTCTCGTCGACGGCCCGGTGAAGCGATTGCGCGGCCACATGCACCATTTTACGTACACCGGCATCCTCGATCAGATTGCCACCATCAATCGCTTCACAAGCATCACGGCCGAAACAAAATTTCGCGACGGGCGACGCAGCCACCTGACAGACCTACTATTGAGACCCGTGTTCCGGTTCTTCCGCGGCTATTTCATTCGAGGTGGCTTCCTGGATGGGCTGCCCGGACTCATTATCGCGGCCTCGACGTCTTATGGCGTGTTCGCCAAATATGCAAAACTTTGGGAACTCCACA
This sequence comes from Kiritimatiellia bacterium, assembly GCA_028822745.1. Taxonomy (GTDB): domain Bacteria; phylum Verrucomicrobiota; class Kiritimatiellia; order UBA8416; family JAIOPI01; genus JAPKCZ01. The sequence continues at coordinate 570 of JAPKCZ010000088.1, forward strand.
AACAGAAAAACAATGCAACGTTTTGACCAGACATCAGCCGAACCCAACGGGATTGCCGTGCGGGTTGCTCATTAGCTTCAGCATGTTGTGAACATTACTGCAAATACCTCGCCTCAGGGAGCCAACAAGCGGACCAACGGCGGACACTACCGCAAGCGCCTGCTGCTCATGGCGAGCTCCTTTGTCTTTTTTTTCATACTGCTGGAGCTGGGCTACCGACGCGTCGACCCATATCCGTATTTCGCACCGCGGGAAATTAACCGCAACGAATTCGGGAATCTGACCGAATATGACGACCATCTGGGTTGGCGTGGCACCCCGAATGCGGAGCGCGTTTTCGTCACCCAAAACGCGCGCGTCACCCTGCGTCACAACGCAGGAGGCCACCGGGATGTCGAGGAAGCCAACCGCCGCAAAGACCTGCCCGCCATCGTCTTCTTAGGTGATTCCTTCACATGGGGCTACGATGTGGAATACGATGACATGTTCGTCAATCACGTCCGCGCGGCGAATCCAGAAAACGAAATCTACAACTTTGGCCACCGAGGATACGGCACCGATCAGGCCCTCATGATCTTTGAACGCAACGCGCCCCAACGTCCCTTACAGCGTGTTTTCCTTATGTTCTACGAAAACGACCTAGCCGACAACACCCAGACGATCCGCTACAAAAAGAACAAACCCCGCTTTCTCATTCAAAACGATGCGTTAACCCTGACGAACGCCCCCGTCCCCGTCAACCGCCAGGCATGGGCGACGGCATCAGCGACCGTCGCCAAACCCACGCCAACACTGAAAACGCGAACCCGCCAGCTTCTTTTTCACTCGCACCTCCTGCATGCGCTCCACCATCGCTTCACACAGCCGGACGTTACTCAGGATCTATCCACCCTAACACCCGACGACCTCCCCGATGACGCATGGGACGTGACACGACGCCTCATTTTTCGGATCGGCGCACGCGCAGAACAGCTCGGCGGGAAACTTTGTGTGCTCCGCATTCCATCTAAAAGTGAAATACTGACCCCGGACATGTATGCGCAGTTTAACGCGGAACTTAGTGCCATAACACAGGCCGCAGGCATTGATTACATCGATTTGCGCCCACATCTAGAGGCGACGCCATTGCGTACCTACTATCGGGACGGCATCCACTGGACGCCACACGGCCATGAGATCGTCGCAAAGGTTATTCAAGCCTACCTCGCCACCGAGACCGCCTCCACGTCTTTGCCCTGACCCCCCCTTGCTTTGGTTTTTGTGCGCTCGTTCTTGCATTACCCAATCAGAGGCGCTATAGTACGCGGGCTATGGCTAAAACACTCTTCGAAAAAGTTTGGGAAAGTCACGTCGCCGCCGATTTAGGCGAAGATGTGACTTTGTTGTACATTGACCGTCATCTGATCCACGAAGTCACCAGTCCGCAGGCCTTTGAAGGGCTGCGCCTTACGGGCCGAACGGTTCGCCGTCCGGAGCTGACTTTCGCGACCATGGATCACAACGTGCCCACGGATGACCGATTTAACATCAAGGATCCGGTCTCGAAAGCGCAAATTGCTGCACTGCAACGTAATTGCGACGAATTTGGCGTCACGTTATACAATCTGGACAGCGAACATCAGGGCATCGTTCACGTTATCGGTCCGGATTTAGGCATCACGCTGCCCGGCATGACAATCGTTTGCGGTGATTCACACACCTCTACCCATGGCGCCTTCGGAACACTGGCCTTCGGCATCGGAACATCTGAAGTCGAACACGTCATGGCCACGCAAACGCTTCGTCAGACCAAACCGAAGACCTTTAAGGTATCCTTCGACGGCACACTCGGACCAGGCGTGACCGCCAAAGACATGATTTTGAAGCTCATTGGCGAAATCGGCACCGCTGGCGGCACCGGCCACGTGCTCGAATACACCGGCGATGCCATCGCCAAGCTCTCCATGGAAGAGCGCATGACGATTTGCAACATGAGCATCGAGGCAGGCGCACGCGCCGGCATGATCGCTCCTGACGAAACCACGTTTGATTATATCACCCGTGAATCGCGCCCGTTTGCTCCAAAAGGTGCTGCACTAGAGGCTGCGATCGCCGATTGGAAGCAACTCCCTGCCGACCCTGGCGCGGTCTACGACCGCTCGATATCCATCAACATTGACGAACTCGAACCCCAGATCACCTGGGGCACAAGCCCAGGCATGGTGACCAATGTATCCGGCCTGGTGCCCAATCCTGGCGACGTGCCGGGATACAACGCATCCGATGTCGAAATGGCGCTGGACTATATGGGCCTGACGCCCGGCACGCCCATGACAGACATTAAAGTCGACACTGTCTTTATTGGCTCCTGCACAAACGGGCGCCTTGACGATCTACGACGCGCCGCCAACGTCCTCAAGAACCACAAAGTCGCAGCGGGCGTACGCTTGATGGTGGTTCCAGGATCCGAAGACGTTCGACGGCAGGCAGAGGCCGAAGGCCTGGACGACGTCTTCAAAGCCGCCGGCGGCGAATGGCGTTTTGCAGGCTGCAGCATGTGCCTAGCCATGAATCCGGACCAACTGGCACCAGAGGAACGCGCCGCTTCAACATCCAATCGCAATTTCGAGGGCCGCCAGGGCAAGGGCGGTCGCACACACCTGGTAGGACCCGAAATGGCAGCAGCCGCCGCAGTGGCGGGCCATTTTGTCGACATTCGTACCTGGGCCTAATCGAAACGGAAATACAACCATGCAAGCATTTACAGAAGTACGCGGACGTATCGCCCCCCTTGATCGAGCCAATGTCGATACCGACGCCATTATTCCGAAACAATTTCTTAAATCAATCAAACGGACAGGCTTCGAAGAGGGATTATTCTTCGACTGGCGCCTCAAAGCCGATGGCCGTCGCGACCCTGATTTCACGTTGAACAAACCACGTTTTCAGGGTGCCAAGCTGCTTGTCGCACGCAACAATTTCGGATGCGGCTCCAGCCGTGAACACGCCGTTTGGGCTGTCATACAAGGCGGATTCACAGTTGTGATCGCCCCCTGGCGTCAGGAGGGCGACGCAACCGTCCCCGCCTTCGCTGACATCTTTAAAAACAACTCCAGCAAGAACGGACTTCTAACGATTGAATTGTCCGAGCCCGACGTTGAGTCCATTTTTCAAGCCATCGAAAACCACGACGGCCTGGAAGCGGCGGTCGATCTGGAATCGCAAACACTCACGGTGCTTACGCCGGAAGAAATGTCATTCACATTCGACATCGATCCAGCGATAAAGAAAAACATGCTCAGCGGACTTGATGACATCGGCCTGACCCTCGCGCACGAATCATCCATCTCGACGTTTGAAGCCGAGCACAATGCGCAGGTCACCTGGACCTGATCAGCGCGAGAGCGTCTTTGCCATGACCACATGGGGTATCCCGATTTCCTCGAAGACCTCCCCCTCTTGCGCATAGCCTAACCGCAGGTAGAAGCCCATAACACTGGCGCGGGCAAACATCATGATGCGCGTGAATCCTTTGTCGAAGGAAAATTGCTCGGCGTAAACACCCAATTGCCGACCGATCCCTTCTCCTTGGAGCTCAGGCCTGACCGCGAACTGCCGCAACCTTACGACGCCCTCCTCCAGCGCGGGTGTCAAAACCAGACACCCGATCACACAATCATTGCGCATGGCCACCAAATGAAAAGACAGCGGCTCATCCGCCGCTTCCTCTGGTGTAAAAACAAGACCCAGTGGTTCGCGAAGAATCTGGTTACGAAGCGCGAGGGCCTCCATGTAGCGCGTCGACTGAGGGCGCACATCACAACAGATGAGTGATTTCATGCGTCACCGCCCTTGACGTCACACCACTTATAAAGATGTGATGGCGAAAGGGCCATATTAGACGCCACAACGTTGGCGCCTGCAGGCCGGACTGTTTTTCGAAGTGCCTCGTGAAATTTCGTCATCGCAACCCTTCTCTGTTCACAAAAAACAGTCCCCGACAACCCGCGATTCAAAATACATTTGCGACGCCACGACATTACAGAAACGCCAAGCGTTATCCGAAATAGGAATTAGGCGATTGTGCATGACACGCCTCGATTGTCCACATACTATTGTTGGTCGCTGGCAGAATCACACCTTTGTATCCAAAACACAGGTTCAGCAATCCACTTTTAGACGACTTATCTATGAAAAACATCGTATCCAAAGAGCGAACCAAAAGAACACGCTCGCGCGAGCGGCAAGTTGGAAAAGCTGCCCAGAAGCGCCACGCATGGCGGGAGCATCCCGCCCTAGGCCTAGCTATCGCACTTGCAACGTGGATTCTAACGATCGTTATCTTGAACTCAGGGCACATCGTATCTCGAGAGATTTCGTTGTCCGCGTTTCTACACGTTTCCGGAAATGCGATCATCCTACTCGCGGGCCTGCTCAGCATCGGCTTGCTACTGAAACTGACGTACCCAGCCCTATTGGCGAAGAACAGCCAAATACTGCTGCTAGCGCTGATCGTCATCGTCTCCATTGTGCCGGCAAAGATGCTCGTGTACACCTCGTCGCAGACGGCCCTGTTTTCGGCGCACATTCTTCCCTTTGTCATGACCTTCGCTCTGGCGCCCATCGTGGCAACCATCCTGATCAATGGCGTCACAGGCGTCGCGGCGGGGTTGTGGTGCAGCCTGGTTATCACCGTACTCATCGGAGGAGGCCTTCCCGTTTTCCTAGCCGGTATGGCCGCCACCCTTGTTGCCTCACTGTGTGCCGAACATGTACGCACGCGATCCAAGGTCGTTCGCGTTGGAATTATGGCAGGGGTCACGGAGATCGCGTTTGTGTTCGCCATCACGACCATGAACTGGCAAACCGCAGAAGCCATCATTGTCCTACGTCAGGCCGCCGCCTGTGTTGTAAGCGGATTTCTGTCGGCCATTCTGGCGCTGATCATTATTCCCATTTTCGAAAAATCGTTCCGGATCACGACTGACATTACCTGGCTTGAATTGGCCGACCTGAGCCATCCACTTTTACAGCGACTAGCCATGGAAGCGCCCGGCACCTATCACCACAGTTTAGTCGTCTCCAATTTAGCGCAAGCCGCCGCCGAGGAGATTGGGGCAAACTCCCTTATTGCTCGCGTAACCAGCTACTTTCACGACGTCGGAAAACTGAACAAGCCAGAATTTTTTGCTGAAAACATGCGCTTCCAACACAATCCGCATGACGACCTTCCGCCCAGCATGAGCTTGCTGATCATCACATCGCACGTCAAAGAAGGCGTCAGCCTGGCACTGCACCACAAATTACCAGACCGTATTATTGACGTGATCAGGGAGCACCACGGCACCAGCGTGGTTTCATACTTTCACCGAAAAGCCGTCAGTCAGGCCGAAAACGGCGACCAAGGAACCGCAAGTAGTGTCAAAAATACGCCCGTTGAAGAATGGAATTTTCGATACGACGGTCCAAAACCGACGTCCCGCGAATCAGGCATTGTTAATTTGGCCGACCCGGTCGAAGCGGCGTCACGTTCACTCGAAAAGCCAACCGCGGCCAGCATTGAAGGGCTCATTGATGACATCATTGAAGAACGCGTCAACGACGGACAACTCGACAATAGCGGCCTGACGCTTGCAGAATTGACGCAGATTAAGAATGCATTCATGTTCACGCTCACAAGCATTTTTCATGGACGCACCCCCTACCCGAAAAATGGAAACACACCTGCACAATCAACAGAATCGGTTCAAGCCCCACACAAGGAACCTTCAGAGGCTCCTGAAGTGGTTGGTGAAGCGCTCGATTCAGACGCATAATTGCGCGACGTTTACGGAAATCACACTGGTGTTGACAGACGACAGCGGGATACGTGATGTTCACCAACGTTGCTTTGGCCAAGACAGCACGACGGATGTCATCAGCCTGAATTATGATGCGATCCCCGGCGAGGCCGGCGGTCGCTCAGGAGAACTATTCGTCAATCTGGTGTGCGCGTGGCAGAACGCACGTAAGACATGGGCGCCATCACAGGAATTGGCGCTATACATTGCTCACGGATGCGACCATCTGGCAGGGGCGACAGATGACACATCCGCGGGTCGCCAGACGATGCGTCGCAGAGAACTACGCTGGCTGCGCGAAGCAGCCCAATTGGGCTTGCTTGACAAGCCATTGCTGATACCTGCCGACGAAAATCGTCGGCTGTAAAACCTGTATATAGAAAGCGACCATAACGCCATCGTGGCCCGCGTTACGGACGAAATGGAAAAAGATATGTTCAAATCAGTTTCAACATCTATCCGCGCTAATATCCTTGTCGGCGTTGTCCTAACCATCCCAATCGTAACGACCCTGTGGATTCTACACGTCCTGATTACCCTTGCTACGGACTGGATCCTAGCGCTTGCGGGTGACAATTACCAGAACCTGATCGAGGGCTGGGCCGGATACGCCGTTCGCCTGCTGGCCTTGCTGGCGCTGTTGGTCGTCTTCTATGTCGTCGGCGTTCTGGTGCGCAGCTTCCTCGGACGCCGTTTGTACGCTCTGGGTGATCGCATTATGGGCCGCATCCCTGTCGTCAAACGGGTCTACCTGTTGACGAGACAGATCAGCGAATCCATATTTACACAACGTGACACGCTTTTCAAAGAAGTCGTCATGATTGAGTATCCCCGCAAGGGCTTGAAAGCACTCGCCTTTGTGACCGCCCCCGCCAATGAACAGCTGGGCGAAAGCGTTAAAGACCACATCAGCCTTTTCGTCCCCACGACGCCCAATCCAACATCCGGCGTTTTCATTATCGCCCCGCGTTCCGAAGTGACCCATGTCAACATGCCCATTGCGGATGCCATTGCCTTCATCATCTCATCTGGTGCGGTCGGGCCAGGAACAAAATCGCCAACGTCCCCAAGCCTGCTCGACAAACTCGAAAACTGGCTACACACGAGCAGCCCAAAAGCAGTGAAACAAGACGATGCTCCAGACACCTGAAGACATTGATATCGCTGAGGCCGTTCGCCATGAGAACTGGCCACGCATTCGGCAAGCCCTTACAGATTCGCATCCGGCCGACATCGCCGAGCTGATTGCCAGAACACACGCCC
>JAPKCZ010000089.1 GCA_028822745.1 Kiritimatiellia bacterium
GCCAGGCCCGCCTTGATGAGCAGCTCAAGTGCATCTCTGAGAGCAAGGCTGTGTATGGCTGGGTTGACGCGTGAATAGACGAATTTCCCCCCGCCCTGATGGGGAATCGACTCAAATACCTCCTGCAGTCTTTGAGTTGGGACTCGCTTGCGGTACTTTGCGAAGTCGTCGCGGAACGTCACGATGAGATCGCTGAGAACATCCTGGCACTCCCGCAGTTGTTTTGTCTCGCGGTAGGCGAGCACGACCTCGGGCATCCCGCCAATAAGCAGGTAGATCCGTAGATAGTCATTGAGTCGGACATGAAATGCGTTATCAAGAGGGGTGCCTGGTGATGCTTTCCGTAAGGCTCGGATGAGCCCCTCTTCTCCCTGCGCTTGAAGAAATTCGGACAGGCTCATCGGGTACATATGCATGGACGTCACTCTCCCGACGCCCTGAGATGGGATTTCATCGAGAGCAAACTCGAGGAGGGAGCCTGCACCGATTACGTGAAGGCCTGGCATTTTTTCGTAGAAATAGCGCAGTGCGCTCAGTGCGCGCGGACACGCCTGCAGTTCATCCAGAAACAAGAGAGTTTCACCCTCGCGTATCGGCTCTCCGAAATAGTCTCCCAGTTTCTCACAGATCTGTCTGGGCTCCAGCGTGCCCTCAAAGAATTGGTGCACTTCCGTGTGGGCTTCGAGATCGACCTCAAGAAATCGCTTGAACGTTTTAGACAAAGTTCGTACGGCAAAGGTCTTTCCAACCTGCCGTGCTCCTCGCACAAGCAGAACCTTTCGTCGTTGGCTTGTCTTCCAGTCTTCAAGAGCCTTGAATATCGTGCGATCCATTGCGCTATCCCCTATAGTCAGGCCGTGTCGTTGATGAATTTTCTGATATACACCCCGTATACACCGAAGATCTTCCGAAAGTCAAGCCGTATCGACTGTGAAGGTTTCTAAGGGACAGAGACCCCTGCCGTCCACAGGGTCTGCCGGGGTCTTCAGGTGGTCCGCGACAAAGATATGCCGCTCTTAGCCGGAACTATGCAGCCAACAGCCGGGGAAAACCGCGGATAACACGGATGGGCGCGGATGAAGAACTGATTCATTCCTCCGCCAGAGTCTCACCATTAGGTGAGCCCTTGGCGGAGGAGCAGAGCCGAGTCTTATCCGCGTCAATCCGTGTTATCCGCGGTAAATTCGGGATCATTGCTGAATCGTTCCGGTTTAGTGATCACTCAGCATTGCGATTGGGCGGCTCGATGCCCTGAAGGTGTTTCATGAAGAAGTTGTTCCTGCGGCGGGCTCCGTATTCGCCGCCGGGCCCATGGCCGCCGCCGGGCATGACAATGAGATCGAAGTCTTTGCCTGCTTTGATTAGCGCGGCGGACAGGCGCATCGTCGACTCAGGTGGTACGTTCTTGTCTAGCTCGCCAACGAGCAGCATGAGACGTCCCTTCAGGCGATGGGCGTTGTCGATGTTGGAACTCTCGGCGTAGTGCGGGCCCACAGGATAACCCATCCACTGCTCATTCCACCACACCTTGTCCATCCGGTTATCGTGACAACCGCAGCTTGCGAACGCAGCCTTATAGAACTCGGGATGGAACAGCACGGCTGCTGCAGCATTCTGCCCGCCTGCGGAATTGCCATAGATACCCACGCGCGTGGCATCCATGTAGGGATACTTCTTCGCCGCCGCCTTTATCCACGGGATACGGTCCAGGAAGCCACCATCCTTGAGATTGTGCCAGCACACGTCATGGAATGCCTTAGAGCGGTTGGCCGTGCCCATGCCATCGATTTGCACGACAATGAAGCCGAGATCTGTCAACGGCGTGAAGAGGCGAGACGCCTTGAATGTCTTTGGCACGAATGAGCTCTGTGGGCCGGCGTAGATGTACTCAACGATGGGGTATTCCTTCTTGGGATCGAAATCGCGCGGCCTGCAGATGATTCCCCAGATATCGGTCTTGCCGTCACGTCCTTTGGCCTTGAACACTTCCGGCGGCTCCCAGCCATCCTTCTCGAGCTCCGCTATATCCGCTGTCTCCAAGTCGCAGATCTTCTTTCCGTTAGACACCCGTCGCAGCTCGTGGACCGGGGCCATGTCGATTCGCGAATAGGTATCGATGATGTATTTTCGATCGGGCGAGTACTGGACGGTGTGATTGCCGTTGCCGTCGGTGAGGGCCACGAGTCCTGAGCCGTCGAAGTTGACGCGATAGAAATGGATGAGGTAGGGATCCTGGCGCCGATTCTTGGCACTGGCACGGAACCATATCTGCCGTAGCTCCTCGTCGATGCGATCGATGCCCCGGACGACGTATTTCCCCTTTGTGATCTGTTTCTTGATCCCTCCCTTTTCGAGATCAACGAGATAGAGGTGGCACCAGCCATCGCGCTCTGACGCGTAGATTGCTTCCTTTGTCTTGTTGAGCCATCGGGGGCGCCCCACAGGCAGGCCCCCGCTGTGCGTGGTCCAAATGAAGGTGTCCGTCTGCTCATCAAAGATGTTGCGCGTCTCCCCCGTGTGCGTGTCGACTTCAATCAGGCGGACACGTTGATGGCCGCGGTCGACTTTCGAAAGAAGGAAGCGTCGACCGTCCTCGCACCATCGTATGCTCGGCTGTTGATAGTCGATGATGCCGATCTCGGGTTTGATCTGCTTCTTCGTCTCGGGATCAAAGAGATTGAGTTCATAACATGGGTACTTGTCTCCGGGCAATGCATACGGACGACTCGACAGCTTTGCGCGCCCACCACCCACTGGTGACGATTCGATCAGATGTGCTTGCTTGCGCTCGCCGGGACTGCTCCGAAAGGCGACCAGCATTCTGCCGTCGCGTGCCCACTCTACCTTCTCATAACGGTTGCTTTCCATCCCGTCGGTGCTGAGTTGCACCTTCTGATCGCCGTCTTTCGATTGAAGGATGACGTTGTGGTCTTTCACCGAGTGCTTCCATTGGTCCGGATGCGTCCATTTTTCCGGTTCGGTTGGGGCGGGTGCAGGCTTCTTCTCGTCGGCCTGTCGCTGTTTCTCTTTGGCGCCGTCGCCATCTTCGGGTTGGGCGACGGTTTCCGGATTGTCGGCGCTCTTCAGCGCGTAGGTCTCGAGATCGCAGCGCCAGCGCTGGTCCCCGGCGCGGAAAGTGAGTGCGTGGTGTTCGCTTTCAAACTCCAGTTCGTCGATCGGCAGACGATGGGCGGAGGCATCCCCTGCACCCGCCTTGACGAGTGCCTGCGCCAGGCGTTCGTGGTCAAAGGCCAACGCTCGGCGCCCCTTGACGGCGTCCACGAGAACAAACTCCCTCTGTCCGTTCTGCAGATCATTGCGGTACCAGAATCGCTGATTCTCCTGGAACCAATTGGGCTTTATGGCCGCCTTGTAGACGCGCCCCTCGGCTCGACCAGATGTTGGGAAGGCAATCATAACCGTTGCGAATATTAATAGTCGTACCAGGTAACGCATACGCATGTCCTCTATCCGTTCTCTCGCACCTACTAAGGCTGTCGGTATTATTTATAGAAGCGGCGGCGTTGCCTCTTGTCGACATCTGAACGAAGCGATACTATGCGCAGAACGTAATAAACGATTCAACCCATGAATGATATGAGAATGATATGAGAATGTTTGGCTTGTGCACGGCGCTGTGTCTTTCGGTGTCGACTGTGTTTTGCAGTGCGGCGGAGACGATGACGCTCGAGAATGAAAGGGTCAGTATTGAACTCGGCCCGCGCGGCTTGTCCCAGATCCATGATAAGAAGGAGGCCCACACGCTTCATTTCGAAAGCGACACGTTTTCGCTGACGGTGAATGATGACGTGATTAAGAGTGCCGACCTCGCTGCGAAACCGTCAAAGCGAGATAAGACGAGCGTCGTCTATGCCTACGACACCGGCAACTGGGCGGTAACGGTCGTCTACGAACTCAAGCCGAGCTGGCGCTTTGTCAGCAAGCAGCTCACGGTGACGGCGAAGGATGGCTCCGACTACACGGTCAAGCGCATCACGGTGTTTGACGGTAAGCTGCGCAACGAGATTCGCGAGGCGTTTGAACTCTCCTCAGGGCGCTCCTTGCAATACGGACTTTCGTTACGGCTGAAAGATGAGGGTAATCGCGGGTGTTTTGTGTTGGTCCAGAATCCGAGCACGGAGTACCTGGCGGAGGGACAGCACATTTCGGCCGCATACGAGCTGGACATGAACTGGACGTCGGAGCAGGGCGCGTTTCCGTCCGACCGGCTGTGTATCGGGCCCTACAGCTTGACCGGCAATACGTTCCGGCATGACATGGCCGAAGAATGGAAATATATCCAGCGCCCGGCAGCGTTTCTCAGGGAGGGCCGCCAGGTCGACTGGGCGGAGATTGAGGCGGTCACCGAGTGCGTACGGGCCTTCTTGCGGGAGGACCGGCAGAAGAGCATTCGCGTGCACATCGGCTGGTGCGAGAATGACTACCAAATCGACCGAAGCACAGCCGAAGGCAAGGCGGAGTACAGAAGGATCATTGAGCAGGCCGCGGCGATGGGCTGCCAGTATGTGCTGCTCACATCGGCGCACGTCACGCTGGCCCCACCGGGGGAGAGCCGGGATGCCTGGAACTGGGAAAACGTGTTGTGGTTCAATCTGGGGCAGAAGATCAGAAAGGATGAATGGATTCCCGGCAAGGATCCGATCCCGGAGGATGTTCAGGCGATCATAGAGTACGCCAAGTCGAAAGACGTGAAGCTACTGGCCTATGCCTATCCCTCGATGCCGTTCATGCAGAACCCGGAATGGACCGCGTGGCTCACAAGCCAGGGCAAGCAGCCGCATGGGTATCTGACGGTCGATACGGGCTTGCGCAGCTACCAGGATTGGTTTGTCGACACGTTGGTGAGCTTCTGCGACGCGACGACATGCGCCGGGTTTTCGTTTGATCACTGGTGGATTGCCTATGAGGACAAGCTGGGGCCGGTCTCCAGCAAGTACCAGCAATGGTTCGGCACCCGACGCCTGCTTGATGAGCTCAGGGCGAAGCTCCCCGACGCTATTATTGATACGCGGCAGCAAGTGCATCACTTCGGTACCTGGACCTGGCTGGCCGGCAGCTATCCGCATCCCATGATGTCGGATGAGCAGCCCGGCAGTTTCAATGCCATTGTCGACCTGAGCACGGATCGTGTGAACGGTGCCAGGCAACGCTACATCGCCTGGCGCCTGATGACACGTGACTTCTGTCCTACTGAGATCCTGCCCGGATTCATTACGCATCAGACCATGCGCAGCGATGCCACGCGGAAGATGCGGAGAGATCGGTATCGTCCGCGCGACTGGGACGTCCTGGGTTGGAAATACAACCTTCTCTCTTCGGTCGCCACCGCGCCGTTCAACCATGTGATCAATTACGTGCCGGCACGCGACGAGCAGGAATTCAAGTCGTTCTCGAAAGCGGACAAGGCGTTCTTCAATACCTGGCTGGATTTTACGGACGAAAACGTGAAATACATGAAACGCGTGCGGCCGATCATCGGTCAGCCCATGGTCGGCAGGTGTGACGGCACCAGTGCGATCGTTGAAGACGAAGGGTACATCTTTCTTTTCAATCCAAACTACCGCGTCATGAAGGCCGAGTTCACGCTGGACGCATCGATCGGACTCAGCAAAGGCGACGCCTTCACGTTGCGAGAGCTCTATCCCGAAGAAGGACGCTACATCGCGGCGCCGGGAAAAGGTGTGTGGGGCTATGGCGACGACGTCGCACTTGAAATGGGCGGCATCTCTGCGGTGGTCTTGAAGATTGAACCGGCTCAGCCGAAGCGCGCGCAGCCAATCCTCTTTGGCGCTGTCGGCAAGGTCCGTGTGTCGCGCGGAAATGTGACACTCTCCGGCGTCACCGGGCGGGTGGGGGACGCACGTGCGCTTACGGTGCTGTTGCCCGGCGATCAGGCCATCAAGAAGGTAACCGTCAATGGGCACAAGACCGCATTCAAGCAGGCGGGCTCGCGCGTCACCTGTAACGTGACGTTCGAGGGTGAATCGTTCACCAAGGCACAGCAGATTGACCAATACGATCCGGCCTTCAAGGGGAACGTGGTCGAAGCGACCTTCACTATTCCTAAGCGTATTGTGGCGCAACTTGCCGAGCGCAAGAAAACGTGGCCCGTGGACTGCACGGAGGACGACCTTGTCGCGCCGTGGATGGGTCCCGAGCGGCTGCTGCTGTTTGTGCAGATTGCAGATCCTTACCTCTCCGAGGAGGTCACCACGAAGAACAAGCAGGGCGAAGCCATCACGTCAACGCGCCGTAATGTCATACGCACAGAGCAGGTGACAATCGAGATCGACGGTCAACCGCTTGAGGTCAAGGAGGGTTACAACGGTGTCTATCCCTACATTCCGCGTTCCTGTATGGGCCTATATGCCGAGATCACGGATCTGGCGCCGGACGTAAAGCATGCGATCAAGGTTACCTTGCCCGAGGGCCTGGCCCCCGGCCAGTTCCAGGGGCTCTTCTTTGAGCACGTTGAAGACGCGTTCACGACCGAACTGCTGACGCATGTCGGAAGGTAAGTTGCTATGACACAGACACCTCACACAGATCCCTCAGATTCCGCTGGGCTGCCCACCAATGATGACCCAACGCGCCAAATCCGTTTCACCCGCGCAGCGGAAGCCAGCGCACGGCGAGAGATGCTGATACGATTCATCTGGCCCGATGGGCTTCCTGACTGTCAACCAACGGTCACCAGGAACGTGGACGAGGCCGCGTTGCAACAGCATTTGGAAGGCATCGATGCGTCGTTGGTGAAACGGATCGACCGGCTTGAGTTGGACGTGCTGGGGATTCGCTCGTTGGCCTACTTGATCCATCCGGCGACGCGTTCAGATACCCCGCGCCTTGCCATGGTCCATGCCGGTCATGCTCAACAGGGAAACTTCATCAAGCGGGACTACCACGACTCAATTCACTTGTTCCTGCGACTGGGCTTCTCTGTTGCGATGATGCACATGCCTCAGCGCGGCTGGCACGGCGACGCGACAGCGGAGTTGCCCAACGGCAAGAAGCCGAACCTTGGGAGCGCCCACGATGCAATCGTGAACCTTCCGAATCAGGATTCAAGCCTGGCACAGGGCGCGGGGTTTCGGCCATTTCTGGAGCCGGTGATCGCCTGCATCAATCACTGTTCGACTATCAATGGCGGGGACACTGAGGTCGTGATGATCGGGCTCTCCGGGGGTGGTTGGACAACACACATGGCTGCGGCAATGGACAAACGGATTCGCTTGAGCTTTCCCGTGGCCGGGTCCTATCCACTCTATCTTCGAAACCGCGACTGGGGATCGGTGGGCGACCTGGAGCAGATCTTCGGCCCGCTCTACGACGAGAACATCGCAAGCGACGGCTCAGGGGGCGGCGTGGCCACGTGGTTGGAAGTCTATGCGCTAGGAGGATTCGGTCAAGGCCGCCACCAGGTGATGGTGACCTCCCAGCACGACCGTTGCTGTTTCCGTGGCGATCCCGAGAACACTGTAGACACCTTTCGTAAGGTCGTTGGCGATTGCGTGAAGCTGCTTGGGCAGGGGAAGTGGGAGCACAAGCTCGACACGACCCATCAGGGACACATGATCTCGCCGTGGACGATCAATGACGTCGTTGCCCCAATCGTTCACGACTTAT
>JAPKCZ010000090.1 GCA_028822745.1 Kiritimatiellia bacterium
CAGGTCTGCATGTTGGTATCGTGGTGGGTTTGATCGTGTTCGTCTTGAACGCGTGTCGCATCCCGCGCACGCACTGGATCTGGATTCTGCTGCCCGTCCTGACGGCGTACACCATGATGACGGGGGCTCGGGCAAGTGCCGTGCGCGCGTGCATCATGGCGCTCATCTATTTTGCGGCGTCTGGGGTAGGGCGGCGTGCGGATGTTCCTTCCGCTGTCGCGGCCGCGGCGCTCGCGATCGTATTGTGGGAGCCGGGTCAGCTTCTCGATATGGGCTTCATATTCTCCTTCACCGTTGTCGTCGGCCTGATCGTGTTCTGTCCGATATTCTGGCAATGGCTGTCGCCGTGGACTGGACGTGACGCGCTCAGGGCGCCTGTTCTCGAAGGCGCGGGGGATCGCGTCGCCGTAACGGTACGCCAATACGTGGCCGGGCTGGTAACTGTGTCGCTGGCGGCGTGGTTGATCAGCACACCCTTGACGGCGCACTTCTTCGGGCGCATCACACCCATCGGATTGCTGGGAAACCTATTCGTCATCCCAGTAACGTTCTTGCTCGTGCTGAGTGGGGCCACGAGCATGTTGTTGGGCGGCCTACTGCCATGGGTTGGTGAGATTTTCAATCACACGTCCATCGCCTTGGCCAAGCTCTTAATCGAGCTACTTGATATTATGGTGCTGGTCCCCTTCGGCCAGATCGAGGTCGCGCCGTGGCCACTCTGGTCCGTGGGTCTCGCCTACATAGCGCTCGCGGCGACCGGCGCAGTCCTGCATCTGCGCTGCCGGCGTGCTATTAGGGTGGCGTCGCCGGAGGGGCGTGAGGCGCTTTGAGGGAACACGGTTTCGGGTAACCGTTAAGCTTGGTGTTGCGACACGGGCGTTTACATGTGACGTGCGTTGACAGAAACCTCTCTGTATAGTACTCTTGTTGGTACTAATAAGAGGTCTTTTATGAGCACTATTGTTGCGGCGGACATCAAACGGCGTGGGGTTTCGGCCTTTGCGGATGCTTTGAGTGAGGACGGTGAGGCCGTCATTACGGTGCGTGGCAAGGGGCGCTACGTGGTGATGACCATTGAAAAATATGGAGAACTTCGGGAATCCGAGCTTACGCAGGCCGTGCGGGAAACGCGCGCTGATTATGAGGCGGGTCGCGTGGACGACCGAACGATCGACGATCACATGCGGCGCCTGAATGAAGACGTATGAGCTGGTGTTTACGCAGAGCTATACAAGGCACGCCAAGCGGTTCATGCGCAAGCATCCGGGGTTGCGCGGTCAGTATCGAAAGACACTTGAGCTTCTGGAGCTGAATCCGTTTCATCCGTCACTGCGTTTGCACAAACTCAAGGGATCACTTGATAAGGTGCATTCGGCATCCATCAACATGTCGTATCGCATCGCGCTTGATTTTCTGGTGGAGGGCAGGACGATCATCCCCATTGATGTCGGGCCACACGACCAAGTGTATTGATGAATTGATCAAACGCGTATCGTCCTGCTGCGAAAGCACAGAACCATCGTGCCGGGTGGGGTGTAGGGTATCGGCCGACATGGGACACATGTAAGCGGTAAGCTTGTCCCTCAATTGCTTTCAACACCAAGCGCTCTACGGAGTGTTGCACGCCATGGATAATTTTGGCCTAAGCGTGGAGTGCGACACTCCGTGGAGCGCTTTGCTTTAGAACGGAACGAAGTTCGTCCTGGGTGTTATCTTCGCGACGGTCATGGCGAGTAGTTTTGAACATTGTTCGAGATCCTTCAAGCAGATGACCTCGCAGGGGCTGTGCATATAACGCAGCGGTATGCCTATCAGGCCTGTCACCACGCCCGCCCGGTTGAGTTGCAGGGCGTTGGCGTCGGTCCCCGTTCCTCTGGACTCGGCGTTAATTTGGCAGGGGATTTTTTCCGCTTTGGCGGTTTTGACCATCAGTTCGAAAAGTTTCGGGTTGATGTTCGGGCCGCGCGTTAACACGGGGCCGCCGCCGAGTTTGATCAAGGTCTCGCGCTTGATGGCATCACCCATATTGGGATGATCGGTGGCGAAGGTCACGTCAACCGCAATGCCGATATCGGGGTCAATGCCGAAGGCGGATGTGGTTGCGCCGCGCAGGCCAATTTCTTCTTGAACGGTGGCGACGGCATGGACTTCTGCATGTGGTTTGAGTGTGGAAAGCAAACGAGCCGCTTCCAGAACAACAAAGGCGCCTGCGCGATTGTCGAATGCACGCCCCACGGCCAGACCATTACCCATTTCTTCAAAACCGTAGGCGATGACCAGTGGATCGCCTACAGCGACACGTTTGACTGCGTCGGCGTTGTCTGTCGCGCCAATGTCGACCCAGAGGTCTTTCACTTCAGAGACTCGCTTGCGAGATTCTGCATCCTGCAGGTGAATGGCCACTTTGCCAATGACGCCTCGCACAATGCCTTTTCGGCCCATGATCTGCACGCGCTGTCCCTGGGCTATTTGTGGGTCCCAGCCGCCCAGCGCCTGAATCCACAGGAAACCCTTGTCGTCGATATGGGAGACTTGAAAGCCGATTTCATCATAGTGTCCGGCGAACATCACGCGTGGCGATCCGCCAGGGTTTATGACAGCGTGGGAGTTTCCGTGTGTATCCGTCGACACGTTCGCTGCGAACGTTTCTGCTTCCGCCTTCCACACCTTGGCGACAGGTGCTTCATATCCGGATGGGCTGATACTGTTAATGAGGTCTGCCAGGAACTTTTTTGACTGGTTCTTCATGCACGCTTCTTTCGAGAATCTATAGATGTTTGTTTGGGCGTAAATCCGTAATGAATGTGGCAACTCTAATGCAAACAAGCCCCTTCCGTCAGCAACATATGGCGGCCAATTGCTCAGGGGGCATGATCTTGAGGATTTCGCGCATCACGAGGAGATGCACGTCGTTGGTCGCAACAGGCCGGACATCACCCGTGATCTTCTCGATCTGCGAAGGCGTATACCAGGATGGAAGCGATGCGATGGACGGCGTCTTCAACGCAACACTGCCTACGCCCGAGCCGCCATGGCACGTTGCGCAGACGGTTGCGCAGGTCGTTTTACCGTCGTCGGCAAGCTGCTGAGGGGCGTGTTTGCTGCGCTTCTGGCTTTGCAAGTCAGGCTTCGTCGGGTATCATGACTGACCATTGTATTCTTCTCTATTTGGAGCATGTTCTATGTCTTGTCATCGCCTTTTCCCTGTCTGCTCTCATGCCGTGCTGCTCGGGCTCTTCGCTGCCATGCTGGCGCCTCCTGGGCTGGCCGATGATGCCGTGACGAATGCTGCGCCGGCGATTGAACAGGATGTCGATGTCGAGGCGTTGGCGGTTCATGAAGCTGATCTCGATCTGGCGATGCCAGAGATCGAGCTTTTCACTGAGGCGCTTCTACATGTTCGTAAGCACTACGTGAATGAGAAGACCTATCAAGAGATCGTCTCGGGCGCTTTGCATGGCATGCTCGGTGAGCTGGACGCGCACAGTTCTTTTTTGGAGCCACGCGATTACGAGGAGATGCAGGATGATACCTCGGGTAAGTTTAGCGGGATCGGCATTCACATCGGTATTCGCGGTGGGAATCCAATGGTCATCGCGCCAATCGAAGGAACACCTGCATTTCGTGCCGGACTGCAGTCCGGCGATCGCATCCTGAAAATTGACGGTGAAACAATCACGAATCTGTCACTGCGAGATTCAATCAAACGCCTTCGCGGGGAAACCGGAACCGAGGTCATTCTCACCGTTCAAGGGCACGGCGATGACGAACCACGCGAGGTGCCCATCGTACGCGAAAGCATTATTGTGCCGAGCGTCAAAGGGGCGTCACTCGTACGTGACAACATCGGCTATGTACGTATCACGCAATTTTCGGCACCGACCGACAGACTGTTAAAAGAGGCCATCGTCGATTTGATGGAGCAGGGCATGGATGCACTCGTGCTGGACTTGCGCGGCAATCCCGGGGGGCTCTTGAAGTCCGCGGTTAAAGTGTCCAGCATGTTTCTGCCCGTGGGTGAGGTGATTGTCACCACGAAGGGACGTCCGAAAGTTTATGGAGACCGTTCGAGTCATTCATCCGGGCCATTGCATTTGACTGAATTTCCAATGGCGATTCTGGTGAACGGCGGAAGCGCCAGCGCCTCTGAAATTGTGGCCGGCGCGCTACAGGATCACGGACGTGCGGTTCTGGTAGGCTCGACGACCTTTGGTAAAGCGTCGGTGCAAAGTGTGATTCCTCTGGGCCAGGGCAAGAAGGAGGCTCTGCGCCTGACGATAGCGCGTTATTACACACCCAGTGGTAAGGAAATTCATGACGTTGGCATCGAACCGGATATTTCTGTGCATATGAAACCCTCCGACTGGAAACGTGTTCAGATACGGCGGTCGCATCTGGAAACGCCCTTGCTTTTCGAGGATGATGTCAAAAGCAAGTACAAGGACGCGGAGGACCACGTGCTGAATCGCGCGCTGGACGTGTTGCTTGCGGTGAAGATTTTCAAGTGATCGTTCTCGGTATTGAAACGTCATGTGACGAAACCTCTGCAGCGGTCGTGCGCGCACCAGGAGAGGTGCTGTCGAACGTCGTCTTTACGCAGCAGGAGATGCACGGGCCATTCGGCGGTGTCGTCCCTGAGATCGCGTCCCGCAGTCATCTTGAAAAACTGCCCGATGTGGTCGAGCAGGCGCGCGAAGAATCGGGCCTGAGTTGGGGCGAGATTGATGCCATCGCCGTCACCTATGGGCCCGGCCTTGCCAGTTCGCTTCTGATCGGGATGTCGGGTGCCAAAGGATTGGCGATGCGATTGGGCATTCCTCTCATCCCAGTCAATCATTTGCACGGCCATATTTTTTCCGCTTTATTATCGCCCGGGTGTCCCTCAATTCAGGAGGCTTGCCCTTTTATTGCACACGTTGTTTCCGGTGGGCATACGAGTTTGGTCGAAGTCAAAGATCCGCAGACGGTACGACTGCTCGGACAGACGATCGATGATGCAGCGGGTGAGGCCTTTGATAAGGGCGCCAGTTTGTTGGGTCTGGGGTATCCCGGCGGGCCACTGATGGATCGCCTGGCCAAGGAAGGAAATGCTTCCGCTGTCAAATTTCCAAGAACACAACTCTCCGCCGATAGTCTGAAACATTATCCGCATTTGGACCCAGAGCTGTCCTTTAGCTACAGCGGACTCAAGACATCGCTGATGTATTACGTCAAAAAGCACCCAGAATCGCGTGATGACGACGTCCAGCGGCAGGATGTGGTGGCCAGCTATCAGGAGGCCATCGTGGATGCCCTCGTGTCGCGATGCGTGCGCGCCATGGACGGACAAACGACGCTGGCCATGGGGGGCGGCGTCTCCTTAAACAGCCGTTTACGGGCGCGTTTACAGGGGGAAGCGGCCGCACGTGGTTGGCAACTGCTGCTGACGGAACCACGATTCTGCGCGGACAATGCCGCCATGATTGCGTTCGTTGCCGCGCAGGGATTGGCGGGTGTGACGAAGGGCGTCGATGCGATGAAGATTGATGTTATGCCCTCATTGAGTATAGTTATAGGTTCCGCTCGTTGCTGATTGCCCCCAAGCAGGCCGAGCTTGCTATCCCACCAGACCCCTTTTTGGAAAGAAACGTTATGTCTGTTAGAGTTCGATTCGCGCCCAGTCCAACTGGGCAGGTTCATATTGGCAACATTAGAACGGCCATTTTTAACTATCTGTTTGCCCGTCATGAAAACGGGGAATTCCTGCTGCGTGTCGAAGATACCGACCGTGAACGCAGCACCGATGCGGCGGTTAAGGGTGTGCTGGATGCCATGGCGTGGCTTGGTCTGGACGTCGATGAAGAGCCGATGTACCAGTCGACGCGCACCGATGCCCATTTGGCGGTTGCGCAGGATCTGCTCGATCGCGGATTGGCCTACAAAGCTGACAAAGGCGATACAGGTAAAGGCGAAGCCATTATTTTTCGCATACCGGAAGGGTCGCTACGCTTTACTGATGTGTTGAAGGGCGAGCTGACGAAGTCAGCGGAAGATGTGCCGGATCTTGTGATCGTGCGATCCAATGGGGCTCCGGTGTTTCATCTTGCCAACGTCGTCGATGATATCGAAATGGGCATCACGCATGTGATTCGCGGTGATGATCATATCGAGAACACGTATCGGCATGTCGCGCTCTACGACGCAATCGGCGCGCCAGTGCCATCGTTTTGCCACCTGCCGATGATCGTCAATCAGCATGGTAAACCGTATTCAAAGCGAGACGGGTCGGCCTTTGTCGGCGAGTTTCGCGACACGGGTTTTCTCCCCGATGCATTTTTGAACTATCTGTCGCTATTGGGATGGTCGCCGGGCGATGATCTCGAGGTTATGGATCGCCAACGTCTGATCGACCTGTTTTCGCTGGAACGAATTCGCTCCAGTGCGTCGCAGATGGACATGAAGAAGCTGATGTGGATGAACGGTGAGTTCATGCGCGCGTTACCTCGTGAGATGTTTAGCACGGGGTTCGAGCAATCCTTGTCAGACGCCGGCTTCGATTCGGAAGTCCACGGCGATGCCTACAAGGCCAGCGTCGTCGCTTTGATGCAGGAGCGTACCAAGTTGTGGGCCGACATTGGTCGGGACTCGGGTTTCTTTTTTACGGAAGCGTTTGGGTTTGATCCGAAAGCGGCCCGTAAACGATTACAGAAAGACGGTGTCACTGAGGTGTTGGTTGCGTTGCGCGAGTTGCTGCTCGGTTTGCAGGATTTCAGTGACGTCACTGTCGAGACGGCCGTACGCGGTTACGGGGAGGCCAATGACATTCCTGTCGGGAGTCTCGTTAATCCTTTGCGCGTTGCTTGTTCGGGTCTGGGACACGGCCCCGGACTTTTTGAAATGCTTTCGTTGCTGGGGCAGGATCGCGTTTGTGCACGCATTGAACGTGCATGCGCTTTGATTTTGACCGGCACATTTCCGGAGATTCCATGAGTGATATAGATACAGACGATATTGAACAGGATGAGGTCGAGACGACAGAACGCAAGCCCCTGGTGGCTATCGTTGGGCGTCCCAACGTGGGCAAGTCGGCCCTCTTCAATCGAATTGTTGGCCGCCGCGTTGCGATTGTGCATTCGCAGAGTGGCGTCACGCGCGATCGGCTTATTCGCGAAGTTAACGTCGATGAAAAACTGTTCGATCTCGTCGACACAGGCGGTATTGGAAACTTAGATAATACGCAGAGCGACGACATCATTGAAGTTGGCATCCGCAAGCAAGTCGACGCTGCTCTGGTTGACGCCAAAGTGGCTATTCTGGTGACAGACATCGAGACGGGTGTTGTGCCTCTCGATCAGGAAGTTGCACGTCTGTTGCGTGCCAGCGGCGTCACTGTGGTTATCGCTGCCAACAAGGCTGATACCGGCGTGCGCGACGATGCTGCAAACGTCTTTACGTCGCTTGGCTATGACGCCTTTCCCGTATCGGCCCTGCATGGTCGTGGTGATAAAGCGCTCTTGGAGGTCGTCGCCAAGCATCTTCCGAAAGTGATCAACCAAACCGAGAAGAATCCCTTACGTGTTGCCGTTGTCGGACGTCCCAACGTGGGTAAATCGTCTTATATCAATCGTCTGTTGAACAGTGATCG
>JAPKCZ010000752.1 GCA_028822745.1 Kiritimatiellia bacterium
GCGTATTCAGGACGCTGCCAAAGAACAGGCTGCTATTGAACAGGGTTGGTCCACCGGCCAGACGATTGGTTCCGGCAGCGGGGAAGAAACAAACGCACTAGAGTACGTCAAAGGCGCCGCCGTTCCAACCTGCCCAGCAAGCGGCGTGTACACATGGAACGACGTTGGCACTGACCCTGAATGTGACATTTCAGGCCACACCCTGTAATCTGTCGTAAGCAGAATTGAGAAAGGAAGCAGTGCTTTGCGCTGCTTCCTTTTTTTTTGGCACGACATCGCGCCCTACCCCACCAATGGACGCCGGTGGCAGGACAAGCTTTGCGTCCTTTGCGATCTTCTGTGAAATTCTCGAGCGCAAGCGGACCCGTACTGCAGTCGCTTAAGCTAGAGCCAATTCCGGAAACGTAATGCGTACGAAGACACACCCGATATAGTCAGAGTGCAGCCGATGTCGGCTAGATTAAATATCAAGAATCCGGCTCGCGGAATCATCGTCGTCGCTGCCTTCGAGATACTGACGCGTTTTGTACTCATTAACTCTATTGAGTCGCTTGAGAATTGACCCAATTTCTTCCATGGCGTCAACACAGCGGTCCACGATCTGTGCAGTGTCGGCGTCGGCCGAAGCAAGCTTCTCTTTTAGAAATTGAAGATTCCCCAAAAGAATTGTTGCTGGCTGGCCAACATGATGACAGGCGGCGCCTAACGACTCAATCATCACGCGACGACGCTCGGAAACGCGCTCGGATTCTTCAGCGCGCATTCGATCACTCAGATCCAGGATTGAAAAAACAAAACCGATCGGTTCGCCTTCGGAATTTCGGTTACGCGCCCCGGTCACCTGGACGTGAAACGCTTCTCCGTCCGATCCTTGGCCCTGCATGTCACCCTGCCAGGAACTCGAATCATCTTCAGTCAGAGCATCAAACATCGTGTCCACGAGACTCGGCTCAACCATCAAGCTACGTAATGCTTTTCCCAACAGCTCATCTTCATCAGAACCCCACATTTCCGTGACGCGAGGGTTTACAAAATCGAGATCCCCGCTATTGGTTGTAATGGCAATACCGCTGCCGCTGTTTTGTATTGCGCAGTGCTCCGTGATGAGCATTTCTTCAGCGTGTTTACGAATCGTAATATCGCGCACAAAAAAACAGAGATGGGGATCATCGAGTTCGAGGCGGCTGACGGCGATTTCAGCAGGAAAATTGGACCCATCACTGCGCAGGCAGTAAGCCTGGATGAGGGCGTGCTGCGTCAATTCCAGATTTTCACACAAACTGTCAATCAATCCAGAATCCGCACCACTAATCACGTCAAAAACGCTCATCTGGCGAAAAGCGTCTATTTCAAACTTCAAGAACTCGATTGCCCGTTGATTGACATCAACGATTTTGCCCTTCATATCGATGATGATGGCGGCATCGTACAGGCCTTGGAGCAGGTGCTGATAAAAAGAGTCCCCCTTGCCCACGCTCGACACGATCCGAGGGCTGTTAAGGACAGGGCGCTGCGCGCCCGTTTTAAGAACGGGTTTTCGCCCTCGCTGTGTGTCCGGTTTCACGGGCACATCCGGAATCAGATCGATCCGCATCGTCCTAGAAAACTTTTCCTGCTCAGACATCTTTCGTCACTTTCGTACAAATG
>JAPKCZ010000091.1 GCA_028822745.1 Kiritimatiellia bacterium
TGTCAGCACTCGCGAGGTATCGTCGGGAAACACGCGTAGAATGTGACTTGTGGTTGCCAGCTTCTGAAGGTCGTCATGATTGAGCGAGCAGAAAAAGTAGCCCGGGAACACGGGTTTTTCGACCGTGACGCGCCGACGTTGGTAAATTTTGGTTTCCTGTCGCAGTGGCAGGTAATGAGATATGTGAAGCAGGTCACAGTGCTTCGCCATCTTTTTTTCGCTCCGCGGTCGAAGATATAGTACAACCCAACTCATAATAGTTGATTATGCCAACAAAGGGTTCTGTACCCAGGTTCGAAAATAAGTCCGCCAGATGCGGACCCCACTACGATATGAAAACATACGCATCCTTACCCAGCACGTCGAGGCTGCTCACGCGCACGTGGCTATTTTTGCTGACGGGCGTGTGTGTTGCAACGGTTTCCGCGCAATCGATTGCCATCGTCCAGGCGACGCGTTCTGCACCCAACGACGCGGAGCGCAATTACGCTCGTAGTGTGTCGGACCGCATTGAACGACTGTTGGCTTCTCACGGACTGGACCCGAAGCGCATCACGGATGATGATGTCGTGAAGGGTGGGTTGTCGGGGCATCAGCTCGCCATTCTGGCGTATAATCCAGACTTGCCGCCCGATGAATTTAAGCGCATACAGGCCTTCGTCGCCAAGGGTGGGCGCTTGATTGTCTTTTATTCGGCCGACACTGATCTGGCCGCACTTATGGGCGTAAAGCTGGGCACCTATGCGTCCGACGCACGCGCACAATCATGGTGTGCGATGCGATTTACTAATCCGTCCGTTCATCATTTGCCAAAACGTGTGCGCCAACGCTCGCGTAACATTCGTCCTGTGGCACCTGTGACCTCTGCTGGCAAGGTGATTGCCGAATGGGAGAATATTCATGGCGGTTTGACCGGTCAGGCCGCTTGGGTCGAAACGCCTCACGGCTTTTGGATGAGTCACGTTTTGCTGGATGATGGCGATACCGAAGCCAAAGCGCAGATGCTGATAGGCCTTTTGGGCGCTCTGGACACATCCATCTGGCGGCGTGTGGCCGAACATACCAAAAAAGCGGCAATGATTCGGGCAGGGTTTGCGACAGCGATTCGACGCCGCGCAAATAAGTCAGACCGTGCTCAGACCGTGTTGCCTGTTTTGGAAGCCGCCGCGTCGGCGAGACAACGGGCGATCGCGCTTCATCAGAAGAAGGCCTACGCCGAAGCCGTGCTCGCTTGGAAGGACTACGAACAGCGCTTGCTGATGGCCTATGGTGCGATACATGAACCCGCGCCCGACCTGTTTCGCGGTGTCTGGGAACATCAGGGGACGGGCCCTTACCCTGGGGACTGGATCCGAACGTGTGCGTCGGTTGCCGACGCCGGCTTGACCGACATTCTGACCAATGTGAGTTGGCCAGGAAAGGCACATTATGCCAGCGCCGTGGTGCCACGTTCGTCGACCTTCGCAGTTTGGGGCGACCAGCTTGCGCAGGCGCTCGCCGCGGCGCATAAGCATGACCTGAAATTGCATGTCTGGAAAGTCTGCTGGCGCCTCGACGGCGCGCCTGAGACATTGCTCGCGTCGATGCGCAAAGCAGGGCGTCTGCAAGTGACGAGCGCCGGAAAAACGATCAACTGGCTCTGCCCTTCGGATGATCGCAATCTGGCTTACGAAAAAGATGCCGTGCGCGAGATCCTACGTAAATATCCCGTGGACGGTATTCATCTGGACTACATTCGCTACCCTGATTCAGGGTCCTGTTTCTGCAAAGGCTGTCGATCGCGTTTCGAAGCGAAGCGCGGACGTCGCGTTGCCAATTGGCCAGAAGACGCCAGTCATGGCGGTCGCGCCTGGCGGGCCTACAGCGCCTGGCGTGCAACGCAGATCACGCGCCTCGTGCGTGATGTGAACGCGATCATTGATACCTTGCGTCCCGAGGCGAGCCTGTCGGCGGCCGTCTACGGCAAGTATCCGCTGTGCATCGCCAGTGTTGGGCAGGATTGGGGGGCGTGGTTAAAGCAAGGCTACGTCGACTTTGTTTGCCCAATGAATTATACAGATGACGTTGATCGTTTCGCAGGGTATACGCGGCCGCAATTGGCGCTGCCAACGCAGGGCGGGCATGTGTACCCCGGAATTGGCGTCACGGCCAGCGAGAGTCGACTGGATGCCATTGGGACAATTAAACAGATTCAACGTGCTCGTTCGTTGGGCGCGCGTGGGTTTACATTGTATGAGCTGACGCCTGTGCTGGATCGAGAAATATTTTCCATCTTGAAACTCGGCGTGACGCGCGCGGACAAATAGATGCGCTGCACCGGAATGTACCGACTATGAAAATAAGTGTTATCACGCCAAATTACAATGGCGCCGCCTATCTGAAAGCGACGCTCGAGAGCGTGCTCCAGCAACGCGATGCGGGCGTCGATCTGGAGTGCATTGTTGTTGATGGTGGCAGTACGGATGCCTCGCTAGAGATTGTGCGCGCCTACGGCGATGCCATTGATCATGTCATTTCGGAGCCGGACGACGGGCCCGCAGATGCCATCAACAAAGGAATGCGTGTCGCAACCGGGGATATTCTGTGTTGGCTCAATTCGGATGATCTCTATGCGCCGAGCGCGTTGAATCGGGTGATCGAGGCCTTCGCGCAGCATCCCGACAAGGCGCTCTGTTTCGGGCGCTGTCCCATCGTCGATGAAAACGGCGACGAGATTAGACACGGCATTACGCGCTTCAAGGAAATATTTTACCCGGTCTCATGTCGCTTCGCTATACAGTGTCTTAACTATGTGTCACAGCCGGCCTGTTTTTTTCGACGCGAGGCATGGTTGGCCGCGGGCGAATTGAACCCAACGCTTCACGCAGCTTGGGATTACGACCTGCTCTTGCGCCTGTGGCGCCAGGGGGGTGCGGTCATGCTCGACGGCGATCCGTTGGCCCAGTTTCGGTGGCACGAAACATCGATCAGTGCGCAGGGGTTTCGTCGTCAATTTCGAGAGGCGTGGCAGGTCGCGGCAAAAGACGCTGGGATGATCCGTCTGCAAACCCTCATTCATCTGATGACATGGTGGGGGATTGTTGCTATTTATTCGGTCATGTCGTTTTTTCGTCAACGTGGTGCTGACGGGACGGCCGATACGAATGCGGAAGGACTTTGAGGACCATGCGTCTTGGCATTAACACGTTATTTCTGATTCCCGGCGAAGTCGGCGGAAGCGAAACCTATTTTCGTGAAGTTCTACTAGCGCTACTGGCGTTGCATCCTGGTCTCGAGATTGTGTTTTTTACCAATGCGGAGAATGACGCCTATCTCAAGGAGCTCGTCGCGGGGCACCCGCACGCCGAATTTGTGCCAACGGGCATTCGTGCCATGAATCGTTTTGAGCGAATCATTAAGGAGCAAGTCAATATGCCACGCCTGGTCCGACGGGCTGCGACGGATGTGCTCTGGTCGCCCGGGTATACCTGCCCCGTGTTTTGCCATTGTCCACAGGTAACCACGATTCACGATATGCAGTACAAGCGCCACACAGACGACTTCACGTTGCCCGCGCTGATTGTCACGCGCATTCTCGTCGGGCTTTCTGCGCGTCGGAGTACACGCCTGATTGCGGTGTCGCACTTCTCTGCCACAGAGATAAACCATTTCCTGAAGATTCCCATGGAGCACATTCACGCCACACCGTCGGCGACGGATCCCTGCTTTTCGACCCCGCTTGATGAGGCAGAGCGTCGAAAACGCCTCGAAAACCTTGGTTTGGGCGACCGACCCTTCCTGCTGGCCGTGTCCAACACCTATCCACACAAGCAAATGCATCTGGCGGTTGAAGCTTTCGCGGCGTTGAAAGATGAAATTCCACATACGCTGGTTGTTGTTGGGCAACCCCGTCTGGGTGAACCGCGCGTCGAAAGCGCGATTGCAGACGCCAATGCGGGTGACCGCATCCTGCGGATCAACTATCTGGATCGAGGCGACTTGATTGCGCTCTACCAGAACGCCGATGTTTTCGTGTTTCCTTCTGTATATGAAGGGTTCGGGTTGCCTGTGCTGGAAGCGCTGTCGGCGGGCACGCCGGTTGTGTCGACGCGCAGCGCATCCATTCCGGAGGTCGGTGGTGACTGTGTTGCCTATTTTGAGCCCGGCGCACTAGATGGTTTAGTCGTGCAGTTGCGTGAAATCCTTGCTTGGGACGAAACGCAAAAGCGCGTGTTCAGCGATGCTGCCCGCATTCACGTTGGCGGATTTAACTGGCAGCGGACGGCGCGCCAGACGATGACCTGCTTCGAAGAGGCTATCGCGGCTGGCTGATCACGGCATCGGCTTTGTCCTTGCCCGCGCGCGATAGCCGTGCACAGTATAGGCGCAACACAACCAACGCTATGACATCGTCTTCCTCCACAACTATCGCTATTGTTCCTGCCTTCAACGAAGAGGCCAGCATTGGGACGCTTGTGACCGAGATTCGTGAACGTTACCCCGAACTGGATGTCCTTGTGATTGATGACGGGTCGGCTGACCGAACCAGCGATGTTGCGCGCGCTAGCGGCGCCATCGTTCTGTCGCTGCCATGCAATCTGGGCGTGGGTGGCGCGGTACAGGCTGGGTTCATGTACGCTTCCGATCGTCAATACGACTACGCGGTTCGCTGTGACGGGGATGGCCAACATCCGCCCGAAGTGCTTGGCGACCTTCTCGCCGAGATTCGCAAGAACGAGGTCGACCTCGTTATCGGCTCCCGACACTTGAGTGATGAAAAATATAAAAACACGCTTATACGGCGTTGTGGCATTTTTGGGCTGTCCTGGTTGCTCACCCGCATCTGCCGTAAGCCGGCCACCGACCCGACATCGGGTTTGCAGGCCTTCAATCGTCCGCTCTTGTATTTTTTCGCGCGACGCTACCCGACAGATTACCCGGAGCCGGAAGCGCTGGCGTTGATGCGGCGTCAGGGCTACGATTTTTCCGAAGTGGCGGCGACCTTTCGTGCACGTGAAACCGGGGTGTCGTCGATTGGCGACTTGGATACGATCTATTACATTATCAAAGTGTTTCTAGCGCTTGTCGTGGACCGTGCGCGCCGCATCGACCCACGTTATTCGAAGGAAAACATCGTCGAGCACCTTTCATGAATAGCGAAGTAAATGATTTCGTGACGCAGTTGATCGCGCACTGGGAAAGTGCCGCGCTGGCCCGCGTTGTTGTGGGCCTTGTCGGGGCGGGAATCATCGCGATCACCTTGCGCGCACGTTCACGTGGGAAAGTATCCGGCCCAATTACCTGCCTTTGGGTCTTGCTGGGGGCGATTGTCGTTCTCTTTGCCAGTAATCCGCAGAATTTCATCACGACGGTGATCCGGACAGACTATTTGACGCGGGTTCGCATCATGCTGGGCCTCCTGAGCTTTCTGGTGCTTCTCATTACATGGGAGACGGTTCGCAGCACGCATTTGAAGGAGCGTTATGCGCTACTTTGGGTGGCCACGGCCGTCATTGTTCTCGTGTGCGCGCTATTTCCGCAGGCCGTGGATCTGTTTCGCGCCGTGGCGGGGATGAGTTATGTCACGGCCGTGGTGTCGGTCATGTTCACATTCTTGTTACTGGTTGCGTTCCACTTCTCCATAACGATGTCGTCGATGGAGCTCAAACAATGCAAGACGGCGCAGCGTATTGCGATTCTCGAAGCGCGACTGCTTGAGGTTGAGAATGCGCTACGCGAGATGCCCGACGACGTAAGCTGAGGGTGCCGCTCAGGGGTGTAAGGTCGCAACGGCCTTACGCAATGTGTCTCCCGCCGACCCCCAACCTTCGCGTGTGTTGGGCGTCGTTTCAAACGACAGAGCCGGCCCGAATGTCAGCGAGACGCGCGCAGGACGCGGCAGCTTGGCTCCCGCAGGAAATGCGTCGAAGGTTCCATCAATGTAGACTGGAATCACCGGAATTTGCGTTTCGCTCACGAGTTTTCCGACACCGGGCTTAAAGGCGCCCATGGTGCCGTCGCGGGAGCGAGTTCCTTCGGGAAAGAGTATCAAAATGGTTTCGCTCTTCAGCAATTTGTCGCGCAGATCGTGTAGCGCATGGCCAACCGCTTGGCGTCGCCACATTGGCAGTGCATTCAGAAACATGGCGGCGAAAAACGTATGCCGTTTGGTGTGGAAAAAATGATCGCCTGCCGCGATGGGGTAACTGCTCGGGCGCAGCTTGGCGGGAATGGCGGATATTAGGGCGACGGTGTCGAGGTGGCTGGCGTGATTGGACGCCAGGACAAAGGGCGCCTCTTTCGGCAGGTGCTCGAGTCCGCGGATTCGCAGGCGGTGTACAATTTTCATGTAGAGCAGGCCTGTTGTCGCCCAGAACATCTGTAGAACAAACGAGACCAGTCCGGGTTCGCGCTTCAGGCTTTTCAGTGAAGCGAAGGGTGGCAGGCCTTGATCCGCTGACGGAGAATATTTCCATTCGTCCATTTCAGCCGCCCGTGAAAAGCCGCGTCGGCTGGTCTAGGCCAACACCGACGACGTAGCCGAGATAGTGGAAGAGCACGGGGCCGACAAAAATGAGGCTGTCAAAGCGATCCAGCAGGCCGCCATGACCTGGAATGCTTTGGCCCATGTCCTTCAGGTTTAAGTCGCGTTTGATGGATGACATGACCAAGTCGCCCACCTGGCCGATGATTGATAGCAGCGCGCCCATAACCAGCAGGTGCACCGGTGAATCGGCTGGGGTCCCGGCGAACACATGTTGGCCGACGAGGTAAAAAAGCGTCGTGGTCAGAAAAACGGCGCCGACGAATCCTTCCGTGGTTTTATTGGGGCTGATTGTGGGGCAGAGTTTGTGTTTGCCGAGGGCCTTGCCGCAGGCGAATGCAAAGACGTCGTTAATTTCGACACAGAGTAGCACCAGCAACATGATGCCCTGAAAGCGTGCGTCGTTCGCGAAGTAGGCATAGTGGCCCAGGCAGGTGGCAAACATGAGAATGCTGACAAAGGCCAGCCCGACGCGTTGGATGTATCCGTTGGGGGATTTGCCAAAGAGCGCCACGATGACGATGAGGGCAACACACAGTGAAGGCAGGGCGACAAAAAATCCGTACCAGTGGTCGGCGCAGGCGTAAAACGTGGCCAAGATGCTCAGCACAACAGTGACGCTCAGCGCACGCTTTCGAAAGAAGCCGGTTGCGCGGGCGAACTCCCGGTAGCACAGCAATGCAATAAGAAGGATGGAGGCAATCGCGAATTGGCGCCCGGCGAGGATCGGCAACATCAGCAGAGGAACCAGCACGAGCCAAGAGGCGTAACGCAGGTACATCTCTTTTCGCAATTCGCGGGAGATTTTTTTGCTGATGGTGAGCAGCTCAAAAACAAGTGGTGCGGCAAGCATCAGCGTGGCGACGAAAATGATTAACCCACGCGTTGCTGGCGTCGATAATGCCTGCGAGAATGACTGTTGAATGGCGATAAACATAGTCTAGGCTCGCTGCTGTTGTGATCGGCCCTCCCCTTGCCCTGTGTGGTTGATATTCCAGCAGCGACGCTAGACTAAGTCTTCGTACCGATGAGCACAAGGGGGAACGGGGTGAGGCAGACAACGTTTGTTCTTGG
>JAPKCZ010000753.1 GCA_028822745.1 Kiritimatiellia bacterium
GACGTGCGCCAGTGCGACAGAAGATGCGCCGATCCCCAGACCTGCAATGACAGCCATGGACAGCCAGCTGCTTCGTGAATTGCTCATGTTTTATTCTCGGTTTTTACGATTGAGTGTGGAGTGCGCCACGCCGCCGGCGCTTAGGGCGCTTAAGGTGCTTAGTAATGGTCGTGATAGTGGTCGTGATCGTGATAACCGCCCTCGGGGACGACGATGCAGCCGCCCAATGCACTGCCGAGGGTGATAGCCAGCAGGACCAGCGCGAAAATTCGTTTCATGACGATGCTCTCCCTTTTACGTGTGATCGAACTCTACTGAGCAGCGGGATTACCGGTGTGTTCGTGTGTAACAGGACGTGTCGATTTCTTTGCACGTCGGCGGCGTTCATGACAAGGGCAGGGGAAGGCGCGCGGCACGGCGATCAGCCGTTCTGATGGCGCGACGTTGGCGGGCAACCCGTTGAGCACGCTATGGAAAATGTTGAACCCGCGTGCATCCCGCCGACTCGGGCGGGTCGATGCGCGTGCGTATGAACAATTGAAGCAGGCGCGACGAAGCCTGTCTTCGAGCGTATGCAGAACGGATACATTCAGTTGCAGACTCGCGATGCATCGCGGCATCAGCTTTTCTTAAGGTTTGATCCGTAGCATCCCGCGGGAGTACGCTTGGAACGTGTGCGTACCCGGCACAAATGCGCTCCCCATTCAATCGCTTCACTGCTGCTACATCATTTTCATGACCATGCGATCGGACCCGGCCAGTTTCTCGCGCTATGCATCAGGCTATGACGGCGTAGCCAGGTTTCTCCACTGGCTGGTGGTCTTACTGATTGCCGCGCAGTTCGTGATCGGTTGGACCATGCCGGATATCCATAAGGGCACGCGGCCCGACGGCCTGATCGCGTGGCACCTCGGTGTGGGTGCAACACTGATTGCAGCGGTGCTGGTGAGAATCGTCTGGCGTCTTACGCACACGCCAGCACCTGCATCGCTGTCGCCTTTTTTCCGTGTCGTTTCAAACATCACGCACGGTCTTCTTTATCTCGCGCTCGTGGTTGTGCCCGTGCTGGGATGGGCCAATGCGTCTTCGCGCGGATGGTCCGTCAAGCTGCTCGGTGTGTTGCCGTACCCAGGGATCGCGCCGGTCGGCTCGTCAGTCGGACATGAAATGGGCGATATCCATGGCTATCTGGCGTGGGTGTTGTTCGCGCTGATCGCGCTGCATATCGCGGCAGCGCTGTTTCATCGCCTGGTGCTCAAGGATCAGACGTTGCAGCGCATGCTGCCGTGATTCTGCCGTGATTGTGGCGATTTTGACGTCATCGCATCCGCGTGCGATCGTCATGCCCGAATGCGTGATAAGCACAGAAAAAACAAGTGTTTTACGTGCGCCGTCAACACTGGTTAGATCGAGACATCGTCCTTGAACCCAGGAGTTGCCTCGCATGTCGAATCTCAGTCTCGCGACGTCCAACGCATTGGACATTCATCCTGTCACCGGCCGCATTGGCGCGGAAATTCGCGGCGTGCGCCTGTCGGGCCAACTCGAACCTGCCACCGTCGAAGCGATTCGCGCCGCACTGCTGCGCCACAAGGTGATTTTTTTTCGCGGCCAGGCGCACTTGCAGGACGCCGATCA
>JAPKCZ010000754.1 GCA_028822745.1 Kiritimatiellia bacterium
TAGCGGCCTCCAAGATGGGCTTCATTACCAGCCCAGACGGCGATGGCTATACCGGCGACGATCTCGAAGACACCCACGCGCCTGTGATGTCGGCAGAGCCGGGCAGCTTCGAGCAATTGCCCCAGGGCATGGACATCAAGTTATTCGATCCGACGCACCCGACATATAGCCGACGGCCACCAAATTCTGGTGAGGTAACATGTGTGCCGTTGTAGCGTGTAGGGTGAACTTGCGAACGCGCCTATCGGCGCCTCTAATTGATCTGCCGCCCTATAACTGGACCATGTTTGGTGTATTTTTTACGGTAGGCTAAAGGTCCCATTGGCGGCCATTTCCGCAGATCGGTAAATCTGCACCCGAAAGCCGACCTCCGTGGTTCACAAGTCTAGAACCGCCCTTTATGCTACCGCGACTAAGGTCCGAAAGACCTGAACTTGAACACCTGAGGCTGATCCAAGTTCCGCCGGAGAAACTACAACCTGGGAAAGACACCCCCAATGCCCCAAATCCAACAGGTCGCGATCGTAACAGGTGGTTCCCGCGGTATCGGGCGCGCCATCTCCGCCCACCTCGCCGACCAGGGCACCGCTATATGCGTCAACTATTCGTCTCAGCCAGAGCCTGCTGAAGCCTTGGTGACAGAACTGCACGCCGGGGGCACATCCGCCATTGCGGTGCACGCCGACGTGTCCGACCCCGCCCAGGCGCATGCCCTAATCAATCGGGCGGAAGCGGAACTCGGTCCGCTAACCATACTAGTCAACAATGCCGGCATCTCTGCCCCTGCCACATTGGAAACGTACGACGAAGCGACCGTAGACCGCATGCGCCGTGTCAACGTCAACGGCGTCATCAACACCATCCGTGCGACCATGGCAGGCATGAAGGCCAGAGGCTACGGCCGTATCGTCAACATTGCTTCCAACGCCGCCATCGGTACCGCATTGCCAGGCACCACCTTCTACGCCGCGACAAAGGCCGAAGTGTTGATTCTGACAAAGCGTTTCGCGCTGGAGCTTGGACGCTCCGGTATCACCGTGAACGCCGTCTGCCCCGGTTGGATCGTCACCGATATGACCCGCGGTAGTACGACGGAAGAGGAATTTGCGGCACGCGTTGCCGAG
Source organism: Kiritimatiellia bacterium (assembly GCA_028822745.1). Taxonomy (GTDB): domain Bacteria; phylum Verrucomicrobiota; class Kiritimatiellia; order UBA8416; family JAIOPI01; genus JAPKCZ01. The sequence continues at coordinate 1,125 of JAPKCZ010000754.1, forward strand.
ATGCGGGAGCGGACGATGGTCGGTCGCGTCGGCGCACCGGAGGACATTGCCGCCGCCGTCTCTTTCCTCGCCAGCCCGGAGGCCGGTTTCACCACCGCACAGGTTCTCACCGTGGATGGCGGCCGCAAGGATTATATCGGCCACGGTTAGGCTGTCGAGTGACTGTTTTTACGCAGTAGATGGCTCTCAACTGTCGGCATCTAGGTGCCATGTATTAGAAGTCACTAACAGTCGGCTTATGGCACTTCTCGAGCATCAGGCGCCGGATTGGCAGTTTCCGCTTTTACCTCAGCATCAAGCATCGCCGGCGAGTTCAGTTATCGTCGTCAACGACCCTAACTGATCCTCAGGAAATGTCGGATAAAATCACATCCGGCCCCTTGATCCCGGGGTGTTTTCCCCCGATGCTCAACGCCCCGTATTGAGGAGGATTAGGCTTCATGATCGTAGTTATGCCCGACGCACGATATGCCGGCGGTGCGGATATTGAGCAGGCTGTTTTCGGCAATCGGG
>JAPKCZ010000092.1 GCA_028822745.1 Kiritimatiellia bacterium
CTGGTCGCATTTTTTTTGCGCTACGTCTTTTCGTCAAAAGAAATGCGACCACCGCACGACGCCACGTTCCGGCTGCGTCACTAGAAATGCGACCAATCCGGACTCGTGCCAGAAGAGTTGCGACCAGCCTCAAAACCACCGCATAAGAAATGCGACTGGCGACGTGGCATGTCACAAGAAATACGCCCTTCCAGACGCCCTACTGGCCTGAGGGCTTTGACGATGGTTAGGTAGTTGGATGTGCGGTAAAACGTACGTAGAGCATTGGGGAGCAGGGCACTCGTGCCACCAGGGGATTTTTTAGACCTACTAAGGCTTCCATTGCTGCTATCGCTTTTCCTTTTTTTGGATCCGAAACGGCGCGTGCCGGCGTGGAGAGGATCCGACGCTCCGTAAAGGACGCAGATGATTCCGCATCACTTGCTCCTATCTATCGTTTGATAGAAAGGTCTTTCTGCAGATTGCAGTCGCTTGTCCTTGATGGGCTTTCTGCTTTCGGCTCTGTGAGCAAGATCACAGTCGCACCGTTGCATTATCAGTACCACCCGGTTTAAATCCATGAGCCGCAGCAGAAGTGGGCTCAGGGATTCGGCCCCATAAACCAAGGACGCGGATGGCGAGGAGCGCTATCCGCCGCTTCAGGGGTCATAGCGTGAAAAACACTCGAGAATCCCGGACTGAGAGCCGGGATAAGCTGAGTCGAGCGAAGGAACTCGTCAAGGCCATCCATCCGAAACCTTGGCAGAAATATGGAGACACTGCGCTGGAAGCACTGGCCAAGGAGCCGCTCCAGACAGTCTTTCGCATCGCCGCCGCCTCGGGCTTCTCGTGGCTGCTAATTTATTGGTCCTCGATCGACTACGTCCCCGACGTCACCCTTGCCAGTCTGCTGCTGATGCTGGTTTCCGCGGCGCTCGTCGGGGCCTTCATCGTCATCGAGTGCGCCCTTATCTTCGTTCTTCCGCACTTGATGTGGGGGAGCTTCTGGGATGGCGTCACGTCTCTCCAAAAGCCGCTTGAACCGGTCATCGTCAATGGCGTTCCCCAGACGCCGGAACCCCAATATCCGCAAAAGCAGTTCTTCTGGTCGAGCATCTGGATTCTGATCACCATGATCGCGGCCCTGCTTACTTGGAACCTTTTCGCCAAGCAAGGGGACTACATTTGCTTCATTCTCGCCATCACGCTCTTCCTGGAAGGGCTGATATTCGTGGTCGAGCTTTTGCGCAGGCTCAATCAGCGCAGTTCGTGGATGCCCATCGCGGAGCCTGCCTGGCTGATCATCGCAATCTCGGCATGCACCCTTGCGCCGTTCTTTCTTGCCTATCCAATTGTTTGGAATGGCATCACGGATCGTGACTTCGGGCTCTGGTTCTTGATGGGATTGGAGACGGTTGCACTCTGCTTCCTGATCTGGCTCGGATCGTTCCCGCCGCACACGTATCGGAATTCGCGCGGCCGTACCGCCGTCATGTTCGCTGTGGCGTTTATTCCGGTGGTTTTCATTCCGTTTGGTGTCACCGGGCAAATCGCCAAAGCGGTCGCGTCCAAGCTGGGACTTACCCAGCCAAGCGTGAATCTCTATGTAAAGGCCGACGCCTGTCCCGCCCTACCTGATTGGCTCGTCGGCACGACCTGTCCAGTCACAGCAGACGCGAGCTTTGGCTCGAATGCCGCAGGCGACACTGGAGCTGACCCTAATGCCAGTCACGCCAGCGCCGTCACGGAAGTGATCCACCACGCCCCTCGTGCTGGCACGAGCGTGCTTTATGGCATCAAGGTACTGAATCGCATCGGACCGCAGTGGCTGCTCGAAGCTACATTCACCCCCGATTGCCCGCCTCAAACATCGCAGCCGGCAACCTCGCCGGCCGTTCAGGCCTCAACGGCGGTGCCGGCATCGACGTCAGCTCCCGCAGTTTATCGATTCACGCTTCGGTCGGATCAGATTCTCTCGGCCGGCGAGGTGAGAACTCCAAGCGTAGATCAGCTCAAAACGTTACGGTGTGCACCTCCTGCCGCCCTGTCGGAGCCGTCCACCCCAACGGTTAGCGGGCCACCGCCCGCAACGCTGCATTGCCCCGAGCCCCCGCCACCGCCACCCCCGCATCGGCCTCGGCCTCATCGCCCCCCGCCTTCGCCGGACGCAACGAGTTGCGGGGCCGTGCCGCCTGGCTCGGCCATGGGGGCATCCAAGATGCCTTCTGATTCAGCACCAGGTGCAAAGTGATGACGATATCCATCCAGGCCTTCTCCGAGCTTCCGGGGGTGCGCTTTCCTGGCGCTGGAGCCTACGCGCAGACGAAGCGTTCCTGGTGTATAGAGTCATTTGAGCTGGACAACGAGCGGTTGCGCAGCAACACATAAAGCGGAGGCCGTCTTGGAACAGACCCATATCGTCACCGCCCTGGATTTGGATGCTTTTGCAGAGACCAAACTCTCCGAAGGCGCCATCCCCGAACTGATCTGGCTGCTGATCAATCAGTCAGTGTCCGATTTGACCCGATGCCGGATACCTTACGGAGACGCCGTCAGCCAGGTCGGCTACGACGGTCTTGTTGAAACCCTTGGATTCAAGGGGATACGCATTTTAGCCGTTAGGAGGTGGCCGGCGGTATCCCAAATGTATCGAACCAACGAGACTATCCCATCGAAGCCTGCGGAAACGAGTCTCTATCCACCTCGACTTCCGACCGTCTAACGGCGAGTCGCCCTGTCCCATCATCTGATTCCCCATATGTTCCTCTGAACTCGATTTTCACATCAATCCGAAACTGCCACATGCGAGGACGTGGTGACGGCTTCTACTCCGAGCGACACAAGCCGCTCACTCAACTACGGATAGACGAAGACCCCCATTATCATTGGTCTATTGGCACTGCACTGCGTGTTATTGACGACGACGCTAACCGCTTTCCCGGCAGCCAACGCCATGAGAGCAGCAGCATAGTAGGTCTTATATCCTGGAGACGACGAATCGACTATGTACTGGTCGGTGTCCGGGCAGTTGGCAGGGTTAACAAGCGGCTGCCCGGCAGTTTGGATTCCGAACGCGTCATAGCCCCAACCCGTCGGCATTCCCGTAATCAAATGGGCGTTGCTGACCGTCTGAGCCGTCGCGGTCGAAATCCCGAGCATCGTGACCAACAACACCCAGCAGGAAGCAGCCTTAATTCCGCTGATATTTCTCATGAGAATTCCCCAATCGCGATGTGCTTTCAACGTGATCAATGTGGCCATGTGCTTGAGCCCCAATGGCCACTACGTTACTGCTCCCCTTCAGAAAAGCGCGACGTCTTAACGCCTACGCGGCAGGCCCTATGAGGCACGTAGCGAGGGCCCTTGGTCAATCATGCAACCCCTCCTCGTTGTGATCCACATCACAAATGATGCTTGACCATCTGTGTGTCACATTTTCGTAACTGTTGTTACTGCTCTCACCTCCAGCACTTTCGCCGCTTCAATCTGTATTGAAGCTGTGCGAAACAACCGTCGCCCCACCGGATGACCAGATGATGTTGCTGTAGAGTTGCATCCGCACCCCATCGACGTCGACAGCGGCCTGCAGCTGGAAATAATTGCTGCTTACGCCAACAAACGACGTCAGGTTCGGATCTTTTGGGAGCACGTTTCGTGCAATCGCATCCTGCACGCTGGTTGCCGGATTGCTCGCTCGTTCCACAATGAATTGGCTGAATCCTCCGCCTCCTCCCGATGCGCCGCTTAGAGATTCCAGGACGGGCAAAGGTGCCGTGTTGATGTTGATCCTTGCACTGGTCGTCGGCAGTGTCGTGATATAGGGATAGAGTGCTTCGTACACCTGAGGTGTCATGCCGCGCACCGCTAGTAGTTCGGAAGGGCTCTTCATCAGACGATTGGACGTCCGATACGGCGTCTGAAGCGACATGTAATAGATGTCCTCGGCCCCAACCCCCGCCCAGGGATCGCTGTCGAAATCGATCCAATCGCGGATTGCGGGGCCCAGGTCGGTCACGTTTGATCCACTAAGCGCCGGGATACTGGCCACGAGCCGCTGAAACTGTTCCATGTACGGAGCGGGATTGAGCGCTCCAAAGTTGTTGATGTTGAAGCGCCCCTGCAGGTCCGTCAGCGTGGCCGCAGCCACACCATGATCGATCGGAAACCCGGTTATGGGGCGTGCCCAAGGATCGCCGAGGCTGGTATATCCGCGCTGCAGAGTCGCCGAGTTGCGTTGCAGTATCGAACACACCCAGGACTCGATGCTCAGGGCATACCATTCGGCCTGTTCCGATCCCTGGAGGTTACTCGTCCGATGGAGAGCGACATTGGCCGACGTGATCATCGAAACAGCGGCAATTGCCGCAAGGGCCACCACAAAAATGGCGGTGATCAACGCAATTCCGGTCTGCCCCTTCCTTTTCGTCAACGCTCACTCCCCAGTAGCGTCGTCTCTACCGATCAGCGGCGACAAGAGCGGCCGCGGGGCGGTCCCTTTCAATTACCGGCTTGACACACAAGAATGGATCAATTGAGAAGGTCATAGTCGAATGTTGGATACCCCGGCTGCGGTGCGAAACATGCGGCAGAGACGACGAAATCGACTTTCCTGCCGCCGAGGTAGGCAGCGAGCAGCAGGGCATATTGGTTTTCACTCAGGCTGAAAATCAATCGGATACGCAGGGAAGGTAAATTGGAACGCGTTCTCGGAAGGAAATCTGAATAGACGAATTTGAGAGACAATCCGCCGCTCGAAATCCGGTGCCGCGAACGTACTGGACACCAACAAGCAATCCACGACGGCACCGCCTGGGGCAACGGTGAGCCTGACGACGATGCGACCGACGCCCATACTGGGATGCTCCCGCACCGCATAGTCGTAGAGCACGGCCAGCGGCCACTTGTTGCGCTCGAAAACACGTCGGATTTCATCAAGATCCCGATGATCGGATGGCGGCCCCACCTGAAGGCGCGGTGCGCCATTGACCATCCCGTCCGAATTGGCAGCGTCGGAGCGCCCAGCGGAATTGTCTTTCGCGGCTACGCCTTTGGACGACGCCATGCTGGATACCAGCGGTTGCTGCGTAGAGATGGTATTGAAATTCTGGTCGCGGATTTCGCGAGGCTGATTTCGGATAACGCGTGTTCCCAGAACTTTCTCCGCATCCGCGCTCGCAGCCGGATCAGTCGCAGGCGTATTGACGGGTTTGCGCGGCGCCTTGGGCGTAGTCGCTAGATGTAACTTCTCGGGCGCCTCGGAAACGGACCTTGGTGATTCGCGCGGAGGCAGCGGATCGACGTGCTCCGCGAGTTTGACCGAGTAGCGCACCCCATCATAAGTGCCTACAGGCATCCTTTTCGTTTCCCATTGGAACAAGGATAGAAACCAAGCCAGAATAGCGATAGAAGCTGCGACGATCCCGGCGACGCGTCTGAATTGGAGATCTGCTTCCTCGGCCAGCGTCCAGCTCTCCCAGCGAATAATGTAGACTTGCTGAACCGTCAGAGGGATCTGCTGAGACTCCTGAAGGGTGTCTGAACGCTTTGGTAAATGCGTGGCAGCAAAGGCGCCCGTCTCCACGCTCTAGTCCTCCTCACAATCTTAGAACATGTCGAAATAATCTCACTTATTCATTTTGTCATTCTTTTCGCGGCTGTGCGGCATCCTCTTCATTGTGTAGATCAAAGACGTTGCCCTCGCCATATTTCACCTCCAATTTTTCCATGGCCTCATCAAGAGTTTCGGCAAGTACGCTAACACGCTGACCAGGCTGGTCAGAATTGTGCACCCAAATAATGGCGCGGTAGAGCTTCACGTAACCATCCTCGATTTCCTTATTTTTTCACTTGAATGGTGCGAGGCAAGCACCACTATCGCAAAATCCTCCGATAGTTGTTCCTGGTCCGTTAAGAAGACCTCTGATCTGAGTGGGTGTCATTTTAGAGAAATCATAGATGTATACGCCGGGTATCTTCCCAAAGCGGGTCACGTCGGCTTCAAACAGGCTTGAATCAACAGTCGTAGTTCCTCTCCAAAAGCCGTGGACGCCGCTGATAATATTGACGTCACCCTTATATAATCCGCTGTTAACTATACTTGCAAAGTCATTTTGCGAAATTTCGCCAACTGACGTCCACACTTCGCCACCAACCGCATTCGTCTCTGAAGAGAAGATTCCACCAAGACTGCTTAGTCCTCCCCTTGCCGCCGATGCTCCATCACTTAGTAGAGCAAGCCCTTTCCCGGCAACCCCAAACACGCTAGAACCCAAATCGAATGCTTCCAACCATCCACACTCTCCACCCCCCAACAAGTTGGACACGCACGTCCCGCCTTTGTACCCAGGAAAGTAGTCATACAAGCGCTGTTCCCATTTGTAGTCACAGGCGCCATGGGCACATTCATTAAATGCCTCCGCGAAGGCACCTGTAAGCGCTCCATTTTCAAACTTCCCTCCACCAATCACCGAAGCTGTGCCGCCCACAATGGCCGCCTCGCTGATCTTTAAAGGCGCAGGTCCGACAATAAAAGGTGATGCTGCCGATTGTGCCGCCCCAGCTAGAAATCCGCTGCCAAAATTCCGGCCCAAGTAACTTCCCTGCATGCCACCCACTATCCCGTGGGCGACGATTTTCTGAACGTAGACACCGCTTTGATTGCCGAAGGCGCCACTCGCCGACACTTCACCGAACGCGTCTCCTATGGCGAAGTTGAGCAGACCGAAATCCGCGCCCGCGAAACCAGCCTGTAGACTACCACCGCTCGATACTAGTCCTGCGGCAAAGCCACCCACTAAAGCAGTCGTTGCTGCGGACGAAAGGCCGACTTCAGGACCGAGTTCGGGTGCAACGACGATGATGGCAATACCCGCAAACGGCTGCCAGTTGTGCCCAAACCAATGCGAGAACCCGCTCAGGAAATAGCCACTCGGATCGGTGAAGGTCAGCGGGTTGTTCCAGACATAGGCGTACCGATTCAGGCTCTGCGCATTACCTGGCGATTGGATGTTCGGATCGGCTGACAGGAAGCGCGCCATACTGGTGTCGTAGACGCGTCCGCGCATGTGCACCAGGTTAAGGAAATCAATCTGCCGATGTCCTGTAAAGCCTAGATCGGTCTGAATCCCGCCGTAGTTGGCAGCCGTATACGTAACGCTGCGTCGGCCATAGGGATCGTAGGCATACTGCTGCACAAGGTTGCCCGTGCCGTCGGTAACCGCTAGCACCGACCCCTGGTTGTCCTTCTGAAGATACTCGGCGACATCAGCTTGGCTGCTGGACTGCACTACCATCGCCAGCGTTCCGCTGGGGGCGGCGATGTAGTCGTTCCAGCCGCTGCCGGATCCGGCGGTGCTGTATTCGGCCAAGCCATCGCCGATGTACTGAGTCGTCGTGGACGGGGCGCCTGCCGGCGTGCTGATCTGGCTGACGAGACCTCCGCCAGCCCCATATTCAAAGTCAACCTGCCCAAGATAGCTGTCGTTGATCTGAGACAGCTGGTTCTCTCCAGACCAGTTGAATGTGCGGCTACCGTAGAACGTA
>JAPKCZ010000093.1 GCA_028822745.1 Kiritimatiellia bacterium
AAGCCTATTCTGCCTACCTTTAACAACGATACGAGCCATACAACATGCATTCACCATTCTGGGCCTTACTCGATAATACGTACTTCTGGGCGGCGCTCTGGGCCTGGATCATCGCGCAATGCATTAAAATGGTCGCTGGCTACTATCGCACACGTCGCCTCGACTTTAAGTATCTGGTCAGCACAGGCGGCATGCCCAGCGCCCACTCGTCGACGGTTAGTGGCCTCGCCACCGCCGTTGGCCTCGGCACAGGCTTCGACTCACCTGTGTTCACCGTGGCCCTCTGTCTGGCCCTGATTGTCATGTTTGACGCCTCCACCGTGCGCCGAGCGGCTGGCCAACAGGCAAAATTACTGAATGAACTCGTTGACGAACTCTTCCGCGAACACCATCTCTCCGAAGTAAAACTCAAGGAACTGCTGGGGCACACACGCCTCGAAGTCCTGATGGGCATGGTCACCGGCATTCTGGTCGGTATGTTAGTCATGTCGCACTGAGTGTTCTGTGACTACGTTTGTCTCACTGGGACAGAGACAGAACAAACTGCTTGCGAGACATTCCACGTTCAAGCATTCCGACCGAACAACCCCGCAACTACCCAACCTTCTCTTGTAGAGAAGCTTGCCAATTTCTTGCAAAAAACATTGCGTCCCTCGCCGGGCTTGGCACCCTACCTGCAATATACCCACAACGTGACCGATACTGGTTTGGCGTGAAGTGGTACTCGACCGTTTTAACTGGCGAGACAACCACTGAGTTCATTCTGGTTGAAGGCCCGCCCGTGATCCGCGGCATACTGCTGCACGAAACGCGCAACGCGCAGATCGTGCACAAAAGCTTTTGTTGCGGGACGCGGTCAGAATGCCGGATGCTTGACCTTGTAAAGGATTCAAGCCTCGGGGCTGCAGGTGAATGCAATTTGGCGAGTGCAGCCCCGGAGCCTGAAACTCCGACATTCTGACCGAGTCGATGCTCTCCTAAATCGCCCAGATTCCGACGTAAACGTCGGACGGGAACGACAACGTGAAGCCGCAGGAGAACTCGGCACAAACCGATAACCACCGCCCTTCCAGCAGGACCCGCTCGGAAGGGCTTGCCATTTGAACCCTTTTTCTTGATCATGCACGGACTCAGCGTCTTGTGAAAACCGCAGGCGACGCTGGACCAAGAGTTCGGACATGACCGTGATTAAGAAAAAAGTCTGTATGCTGGGCGCCTTCTCCGTGGGCAAGACCAGTCTTGTTCGTCAGTTCGTCACCAGCGTCTTCAGCGACAAATACCTGACCACAGTCGGTGTTAAGGTGAACAAAAAGAGTATCACCCTTGAAACCACAGACATGGATCTGCTGATCTGGGATATCTATGGTGAAGATAACTTACAAAGTATCTCCCCCAGCTACCTGCGTGGTGCTGCCGGGCATTTACTTGTTCTCGACGGTACCCGACGGGAAACCTTCGATATCGCGGTCGAAATTGACGAGAAAATTGAACGTCTGACGGGCAAAGTGCCCATTGTCGTTCTTATCAACAAATGCGACCTCGAAGCGGATTGGGAAATCACGAGCGAAGCCATTGAAAAAATGGAAGCACGTGGATGGCGCGTGTTCTGCACGAGCGCCAAAACGGGTCAGGGTGTAGAAGAAGCCTTTAAAACGTTAGCAATGGCAATTTACTAAGCACGACCACACGTGTGTGGTCTACGTCAGAACCGCAACCTGGAGCAATCGTGGACAACACGAAGGATTTCAGCATGAACGTCGACATACCCGCCTCTGTGGCCAGCAAACTCAACGAGCTTTGCGTGGACGCACGCCATCCGGGCTACGTCTGCATAAAAAACGACCGCGCTGTCCAATTTGGCGGCGATCTCGCTCGATACGGCATCGAGACCATTGACACCGAAAAGCCCATCGGCGACCAAATTGACTACCTCGAAAGCCTCCTGCCCCTCAACGGCGAATCACTAAACATTCCCTGCCTTCAAACCGAGGAAAACGTTTACGCGGACCTGTTTCTTTTTCCCTGCGAGCAAGGCGATTGCGTCTTGTTTCTGGATGCCACCCAATATGCCCACCGCATGTTCGACTACCAACAGAACACCAACGAACTGACCTTGTTACGCCGCCGGCAGGCGCACTTGATTTCTGAAATTGAACATAATCGCAACCATTTGTTGACGGTGCTTAATCAATTACGGCTCGTCACCACCATCATCAACGAACTCGGCCAAATCGACTTTCTCAGCGAAAGCGGGGCACGTTTCTTTGGGCTCGACACCAAGGGCGTCGTCGGCCAACACTGGCGCCAGGCACTGCCCATCAAAGGCGATGACGCGCAACGCCTTGAAGCGCTGCTACATCAGGCCCCCGACACGCGTGAGCGTCTGCAAGTGCACGCCGAAGCCAATCACGGCCGTACCTTCGCCTTCGACGTCGACGTACAGGACGACCCGCACCACCCCGATAAACGCATCATTTACATGTATGACGTGTCAGAAATTTTCAACCTACGCCAACTTCTGAGTGAGAAATCCAGCTTTCACGACATCCTTGGGCAAAGCCGCAGCATGATGCAGGTCTTCGAAACGATCCGCGACATCGCCAAGGTCGACGCCACGGTCTTGATTCAAGGCGAAACAGGAACAGGCAAAGAACTCGTTGCCAACGCACTGCATTACGAGAGCCACCGCCGCGACAATCCTTTTATCGTCGTCAACTCGGCTGGCTTGAGCGATTCCCTGATCAACAGCCAGCTTTTCGGTCATACCAAAGGCGCCTTCACCGACGCCGTTGCGGATCAATTGGGCTTTTTCGAAGCCGCGGCCGGGGGCACCATTCTGCTGGATGAAATCGGCGATATCCCACTCAATACGCAGACACGTATTCTGCGCGCGCTCGAGCAAAAAGAAATCATCCGCGTTGGTGAAACCAAACCACGTAAAATCGATGTGCGAATTCTGGCGGCCACCCACAAAGATCTCGACGCAGAAGTCAAGAATGGCACCTTCCGCCTCGACCTGCTTTATCGTATCCGTGTCGCCCGCGTCCACTTACCCGCCTTGCGCGAGCGCAGCGAGGACATTCCATGGCTGGTGCAATCGTTCATCGAAAAGACACGCGCTTCCACCGGCAAAGATATCGAGAACATCGACGAAAGCGCCATGCGTGCACTCATGGATTACGAATGGCCAGGCAACGTCCGCGAACTCAAGAATGCCATTTCCTATGCCGCGATTCACTGCAAAGAAACGCACCTTCGCCTGACCGACCTGCCACCCGAAATACGTACATCCCTTGCGGGCGGCGATACCCCCAAGCGCCCGACCCAGCACTCGGTTGAAGACGAAAAGGAACGCATTCTAAAGGCACTCGAAATGTCCGGCGGACAACGCGGCGATGCCGCTAAGCTTCTCGGCATTGGCCGCGCGACGCTCTATCGCCGCATGAAGGAATGCATGATCGACCCCGCGTCGCTTCCCAAGCGCGCGAACTGGAAATAGGGTCACGGCAGGGATGGCACGAGTTCACCCTTTTTTCGAATGACCGGCGTCGGCTATTCGTGCCATTCGGTTCGGCGCTGTCAGGCTCGTAACCGCTCCAGAATCAACCCCGCCGCCACGGAGGCGCCATTTTCAGTTTGGCGACGCACGCGTGTCAGGCTCAGTAGCGCCGGCAAGGCCGTTCTCCAGGCCTCAGCTGCAAACGCATCCACACCCAACCATACGTTCGGAATATGCTTTTGAACGAACGCCTCAAGCACATCAGACTCACGAAACGTCGAGCGTGTCATATAAGCCATCGGTACGCCAGCATGATACACCTCCGCAACCGTGCTGTAGCCCAACTTGGCGACGACGCCGTCGCAGGCCTGGACTAAATCTGGTTGATAGGGACCGCCCTGTGTTGCGACACAGACCACGCGATCCCCCATCGCTAGCGTTGGGTCAGGCGTGGGCACAACAAGTCGGACGTCGTCACACCCCTCCGGCCAATTGTCGAGCGCGGCTTGCGCATCGTCCCTTCCAAGGTTAAACAGAACCATGCGCGCGTCTGCGGAAATACCGAGCGATGCGCGTACGGTCTCAGGTGTTTGCCGCGGTGCGCGACTGATTGGCGCCAGCGTTGCATCGCCATCCCCAGGATTGCACAGGGGTGCGGCACGCAGATGCAAGCTCGCCTGACTGAACAGCTCCTTTAAGTACGGCGCATGCGCTGCGATGCCCGGCGCGTGCTCGGCGTACCCTTCGTAGATCCAATCCCAGGTAAAATTTTCAACGAGAATGGACGGTATGCCTGCAACATCCGCAGCGCGAATTCCCAGCGGCGCAATGTCACACAGCACCAGACGACACTGCATACGCGCAAGCTGATCCGCCAAATCTTCAACCATCACCACACTCGGCGGATAGAAGGCATCCAGCGCCTCGACACTTGCGTCCACGTCCTCGCAGAGCAAGGTCTTTTGAACCAAGCCGACATCCGTGCGCATACGGTGAAAGGTGAAAATGGGTCCAAGTGAGTCCCGAAGCAGGTCCTCAGGCACATCACCGAAGATGTGAAAGCGGCAACGCGGTTCACGCTGATGCATGGCCGCCATGACCGCGCAGGCGCGCGTCGTATGTCCAAAACCGTGCGGCGTGATGAAACAGGCCACTGAAATGGGTTCGTTTTTGCGCCGCTGCACGTGTTTCAGACGTTTAGATAGTGCTGAATTAAGTCGTGGCGTTCCTCAACAACGCTCGAGGCAGGCATCGTGGTATTCGCCCGCTTGTACCAGTAATGGGCATTACCAATGTCACCGTCCTCACGGTGAAGGTTGGCGTGGATGACGCTGCCGTCTACGTTATCCATGGCCTGTGCGAGCTCGTGGGCCTGCTCCCAGTTTCCTTTCTCTGCGTGCCACAGTGCGCAAAGCGCATCCGACAGACCCACCGTTGGTGAATCAGACTCACGCACAAGCGTCAAAAAATCATCTAAGCTCATCTTTTCTCCTTTGTGGCGCTTTGGTTCAGTCAGAAACGCTAAAACAATTGCTAATCTTGGACAATCCGCCTACTCTCGGAAGCTTTTATGGCACGTTGAAAAGCGCCTTCTAGGGCAATCATTTTTTGGATAGTGCGGTGCAAACAGGTATGAAGGCAACATGAAAGCGCATTCATTACGTAAACGTGCGCTCGAGGCGTTCCAACTCAATTTATCCACGTGGCGGCTACTCATTTTGAGCGCCATCATCGGCGTCATCGCCGGAATGGGCGCCATCGCGTTCCACTACGTTCTAGAATTCGCCAAAAATGCGTTTTTAGACGGTTTTGTTGGCTTCCGTCCCGAAGGCCCTCCCGGCGAACGCGAGATTTTCTCGCCATCCACAACGCCCTTCCGCCCCTGGTTGTTTCTGATCATCACACCCCTTGGCGGATTACTGGGCGGACTCCTCGTCTCACGTTTCGCCCCCGAAGCCGAAGGGCACGGCACAGATGCCGTCATCGATTGCTACCATCAAAAGGCCGGCAAAATCCGGGCGCGCGTTCCGTTCGTCAAACTTGTAGCCTCGGCCCTCACGATTGGTACCGGCGGATCGGCTGGCCGTGAAGGCCCCATTGCACAGATCGGTGCGGGCATCGCGTCCCTCATTGCGAGCTACCTCAAAATCCCCGTTCGCGAACGCCGCATTCTCGTCGCGGCGGGCATGGCCGCAGGCGTCGGCGCCATCTTCAGAGCCCCGCTTGCCGGCGCGCTTTTCGCAGCGGAGGTTCTCTACCGGGACCTCGACCTCGAATACGAAGTCATTATTCCATCCGTCATTTCCAGTATTATCGGATACGCGACCTACTCCGCCGTCTTCGGATGGGCCCCACTCTTCCAAACCCCTGACTTCGTCCACCAGAACCCACTTGAACTTTTACCCTACCTCGTCCTAGCCATCGTTGTGGCCATCGGCGCCACAGCCTTTACACGCTGCTTCTATTTGGTCCGTGACGGTTTCAAACTGCTGCCGGTGCCCGGCTTTCTCAAACCCGCTATCGGCGGCCTGCTAGTGGGTATCATCGGCTTCTTTTGCCACGACGCGCTGGGCGCCGGCTACGGGATCGTCCAGAAAGCCTTCGACGCGGAAGCACACCACCTTGGCATCGGCGTGCTCGTTCTGGTTGCGGTGGCCAAAATCTTCACCACCTCGTTCTCGATTGGCTCGGGCGGTAGCGGAGGCGTCTTTGGACCGTCCATCGTGATCGGCGGGGCACTTGGCGGGGCGGTTGGCCTGTGGATGCAGGATATTTGCGCCAATTTTGGCATGGACATCGAACCCGGCGCTTTTGTCGTCGTCGGCATGGCCGGATTTTTCGCCGCCGCCGCCAACACGCCCATTTCCACCATCATCATGGTCAGCGAAATGACTGGAAACTACCACTTACTCGTCCCCTCCATGTGGGTCTGTGTGATCGCCTACCTCCTGATGCGCCGCTACTCCTTGTACGAAAACCAGATAGAGAACCGCTTCGACGCGCCCGTCCATCGCGGCGACATGATGGATGCCATTCTCAAGAACGTCACCGTGCGTGATCTATTGTCCAAACCGGACGGCTTCCACGGCAAGACCTTCACTTCTTCAGCCAGCGTTCACGACCTACTGGAATGCTTTGCGACCAGTGACCAAGCCATTCTCCCCATTATGGACGACAAACACCTGGTTGGCATGATCAGCGGACGCGAATTACGCTATATGATGATGCAGGACAGACTGGACATGCTATTGATCGCCGAAGAAGTCGCGCATCCCGCCATCACGGTCTGCCCCAGCAACAGCTTACTGGATGCGGTTCGCATCATGTCCTCCAATCATCTCGACGAAATACTGGTCGTCGCGCCTGACGAATCTGACAAGCTGCTTGGAACGGTTTCGCAACGTGACATCGTTTTAGCTTATGACCGCCAATTGGCCACCATTGTCCGCAAGGACAGTGCAGAGGTCGCGGCCGATACACCGCACGATGACGCCTTCGACGTGAGAGACCTGATGTCGGTCGACCATATGGTGCTGACCCTTACCCCGGGCGACAAAGCATCCATCGTCCGCCAACTTGCACAGCCGCTCCTCGAGGGTGGCCATACACGCGACATCGAAACACTCACGGATACGGTGATGGAGCGCGAATCGAAAATGACCACAGCCATCGCCCCCGGCGTCGCCTTGCCTCATGCACAGCATCTCGACACCATTGGACTCGATACCGCTCACATCGTCGTCGGCCTCTGTCGCGAAGGCACCGACTTCGAGGCCATTGACGGCAATCCAACGAAGCTTTTCTTCCTTATTTGCTCCGTTGAACAGAGCATTCATCTTAAGATTATGTCCCAGTTGGCTCGTCTGATTCGGTCGCCGGATGCCGTCCGCGCGCTATGCGATGTTGACTCAACAGAAAACATGCTCGCCACTTTGCAAGGTAAAGGACAGAACGCGGCATCGTCATGATGGCACGTAACCCATTCGAATATCGTCGCAAAAAGGGTTGGCAAC
>JAPKCZ010000755.1 GCA_028822745.1 Kiritimatiellia bacterium
TGTATTGTAACAGAAATTCGCAGCCTATATTATGAAAATATCGTTTCTTTTTCGAAATTATACGGTTGTGAGCCCTTGTTTTGCTGTTCTGGATGCTCTAGTGTTGTTAGTCCACCGAAATTTGTAAGTCGGTGTCTCTCGGGATTATGTTAGCCAAACAGGAAAAGGAGCATGTTATGGCCCATCAGAGCATTTCGAAAATAGAGACGAATTCTTGCCGCATCCTGTCTGTTGCTGTCCTGACGGCGGTGTTTCTGAACACGGTGGCCGCGTCATTTGGGCAGGCCGGTCGGGGCGCGTCTTCAGATGACTGGTTTATCAAAGCTGAAAAGGATAATAAGGACACGCTTCAGATGGGAGTTAGCGCTGGGGAAAAGCGCGATATCATCCCTTCAGTGCCGGGCTCGCCTATTCCGCAGGTAGACCGGAAGAAGCCGCCGTCGCCTGACTTTCTTATGGGGAAAATAAAGTGGGGCGTCACGACAGGAACCACGGAAAATAAGATCCAGGACTGGAATCTTTCGCCCAATGATATGCTGAACTTCCATTCGAAAGCTCGTGAGAAGGATTTCTTGTACCTGCCGACCTTCATAGGTATGACGGAGTTTTCGTTTAATCCGCAAACAATGCCCTCGATTTTTCTCAGCGGCGTTCGCGAGTTGACCCTTACGCCGGCAGAAATCAGCAGATTACGTCAGTATGTTCTCGATGGCGGGATGATCGTGTGCGACTCGGTGTATGGGTCGCCCTGGTTCTATGAATCTGCGTTGAGAGTGTTTGATGACATGTTCAAAGAATCGCGTTTCAGGACGCTGCCGCCGGATCATCCGCTCTATCACATGGAGGTTGATGTTGATTCGGCCACCTATCGCAGTGGCGGTGAGGGCGAGAAAGGTAAGCCGTTCTTTGAGGGCCTCTACATTGGCAGCCGGATTGGCGTGTTGGTATCGAAATACGGTCTGGGCTGCGGCATGGCGGGTGAAACGGCCATGAAGGTGTTTGATGATCTCGAAAAGAAGGGGCTCAAGCCGCTGGCATACAGCGCAAAGACGGCTATGCAAATAGCCGAAAATCTGGCGCCATACGTGATCGGCTATAGCCGCGTGGGTGAAGCGGAAGGCGAGCGCGAAGTGATCGCGAAGAGTGATGCACTGGCGCCGACGGCGCAATTCGTCTTCGCCCAGGCCACGCATGACGGTGCCTGGAATGCGCATCCCGGCGCGGCACGACAGTTGTTGATGCGGCTGGAAAGGGAGTCTTCAATCCCCGTGAATCTCAAACGTGTGTCGATCGATCTGGAGCGCGACGACATGGCGCCCTATCCATTTCTGTTCTTTACGGGCCTGGACGATTTCGTGCTGACCGACAAGCAGATCGCAGCGTTGCGGAAGCACGTCAAGCGGGGTGGCACTCTTTTGGTCAACAATGCCCTTGGTTTGGCTAAGTTTCATCAGGCTGCGATCCGCGAATTAGATCGTGCCTTCCCAGACAGCAAACTGAATGTGTTACCGAGAACGCATGCGCTATTTAGTAGCCTTTACAAGGTGCGGCAGGTGAAATTCACGACCACGCTCGAGCAGGACAAGGGCGATGTCCTGCAGGGGCGGCCGCTTCTGTTTGG
>JAPKCZ010000756.1 GCA_028822745.1 Kiritimatiellia bacterium
GTCGCATCAGGGGGTCCTAGAGCGGCCGCCCCATCCATGTAGTTGTTGCCGTCAATCGTTGCGTCACCGAGAGCGAGCTGTAGTACCTCAACCGCATAGCCCTGTGCACTGGATGCCGTGATTTGCTGAAGGAAGCCACCAAAATGATTATACGAACTTTCTATCTCGTCCGCTGAACGCACCTCGTCCCAAATACGGACATCGTCAAGAAGTCCGTGCACTCCTGTGCCCAGCGTGATGAATCCTCTGCCCCGGGCGGGCGATGCTGATACAGCTTGCGCCTGATAGGCCACGTTATTCACGTAGAGCGAAAGCACCTGATTCAACGGGCTCCAGGTGGCGGCGAGGTAAGTCCATGCCCCCGAAGGGATAGCGATCTCATCCCCGGCAAAATGCCGATTTCCGGTTTCAGTCGTGAATTCAATGACAGGTCTATTGTCGACCAGCCGAAGTGCATAGTTCGTCTGGCGGGTTATAGTAACGCGTTCGATCAGCGAACCTGTCTGAAGGCCATTGGTAGGCATGACCCAACATTCCAGAGACCAGCTCTCGCTATCAAAACGGTCTATCCCGTCTTGACGCGTCGGCATATCAACGCCTGAACCATCAAGTTGTAGACTTCGTTGAATCAAGGGGCTTCTTGAGTACACCGGACTTGAGCGATAACGGCCATCCTCAGATGAAACCAAGACAGTCCAGTCTACTTCGTCACCGTCAGAGACTCCGTCATCATCTGTATCGGCATTGCCGGGATCTGAACCGTGAATTTCCTGTTCATCCAGGTTAGCAAGTCCATCACCGTCACTATCCTCGGCGGCATCCGAAATACCATCTAGATCCGTATCAACTGCAAACGGATCGGTATTGGCCAGGTATTCACTCAAGTTTGTGAGTCCATCACCGTCCGGATCACCCTCGGCACCATTGTCATCCGTATTATCGTTTGGATTCAAACCGACGGCCAGTTCCCACCAGTCCGGCAGGCCGTCCCCGTCTGTATCCGCGCTGACGTTGACTTTGACCAGTGACGAGAACATGGAGCCGCCTTCGAGGCCTGCAGCATGTTTCCAGTCGGTGATCCAGTCACGCGTGGTCGTGAAGTCTTCGGCACTGACGCCGAAATCGTTGAACGTAAAGTACCCAACGAGATCACCTGTCGGCACCACCGCGCCGCCCCCAGGAAGGGCATTATTGAGGTTGAGTCGACCACCGGTCAGCACGCGTCCCGCGAGCGACGGCAAGGCGTCGACCGTTTCAAGAATGCGGGCCTTCACAGCGGCATAACCCATCGTAGCATTCGCTGCACGAATCATGGCGGCTGCGCCAGCCACATGCGGCGCAGCCATCGACGTCCCATCGCTCAGATCATAAAGCGGCGCATAAAGGTCAGAACCGCCTGTCGGCGTCGTACTCAAAATACCCACGCCCGGCGCGCCTAGGTCGACCGTCGTCACACCGTAATTACTGAAGCCGGCAAGGCCATCATTGGCATCGGTGGCCGCGACGGCGATAATGTTGTCTAGGTCATACGAGGCCGGATACGCAGGATTGCCGCCATCGTTGTCGTTGCCATCGTTAGCAGCCGCTGCCACAAAGACATGTTCAACAGATTTAGAGGCG
>JAPKCZ010000757.1 GCA_028822745.1 Kiritimatiellia bacterium
AGAAGACGACCGCCCAGCACGCGCATATCAACCCTAAAGTATATAATAAAGGTCTAACCCTCTGGTCCTCTGACCCTCTGGTCCTCGTCACCCTTTGAATGACCATTCGGGTCGGACCAGGAGAATAGCCGTAAACATTGGGTGGAATGGGTGTTTCGGTTCACTACTGGGTTGTTGGGGTCGATTTATGGGTAAGCGTTAAGTCCTCTTTTGGGGTCCATTACACATGTAAGTTGTTGGTGCCCAACGAACCTTTTGGTCCGACCCCTATGCCTGCTCATTCCAGAAGATGCGGGGAAATCCCCATTTCGAAGGCGGGCGCATCTATCTGCGCGGTATGCGTTCACTCTTCTGTATCGAAAAGTGATTTCCGATTACGCGACAGCCTTTTCAAGCGTCGCGATCGCCAATTCCTCCGGAAGGTTCCCTGTAAAGTGAATGCTTTTCAGGCTCACCTGCGACAGATTAACCTCAGTCTTTCCAAAGCGTCTGTATCGCATGGCCCTGGTCCTTCAAATCACGACTGAAGACCGAACAATATTTGATGTCTTGGCAAGTGCCTCAGGTCTCTTCTATAGTTGCAGGTCATATGGCACTCCCTTCAAATGACCGCATCTTTTTTCTCCGCTCCATTGCCGGCCTTGTGTCCGTCGTGCTAACAACGGTCATACGCTGCGCGGCGGGTGCAATTCTGCACTTACTCATGGTTTGGATGCTGCTCCCGGAAGAATTCGGCGTGTACGTCTTCGCATTGCTCTGCGCCCACGCATTTATTGCACTCTCTCATTTAGGCGTGAAGAAGTTCGTCGTTCAGACCGAGTCAGAACACGCCATCGCCGACGCGTTCAAAGTACAGTGCACGCTGTCTTGGATCGTATGGGTGGTGGCCATGCTTTCTGCGAATAGCGTAGGCGCCTTCATCGGCTCCCAGCAGGGAACGCTGTTATTCAGGATTTTTGCGACGCAACTCATCTTCCTCCCGATCACATTCGGCTATCAGGGGATCGCAGAGCGTGATGCGCGTCACGACCTGTCGCAACGTGCCAATCGTCTCGGCATCTACGCGGAACTGAGCATTGGCGTCATCGCGCTCCGATTGGGCTACGGAGCACTCGGCGTCGCCTTTGCCATCACCTGTCGCAGTCTGATTGAAGCCGCCACGCTTGTGATCACCCTGGGCCCGCGACATTTGCGCCTGCGCCACAGCCGTTTAGACATGGAACATGCCAAAACATTTCTCAAGTTTGGGCTCCCCATGCTGGCGTCCGGATTTCTGGTGTTCGGGTATTGGAACGTTGATGACATATTCGTGGGGCGGATTCTGGGCGAAGAACAGCTGGGGCTTTATGCGTTCGCATTCCGTTTCCCGCATTACCTGACCCTCTTGAGCGCTGCACTCGTGACGGTGTCACTTCCTGTTCTCGCCAGACTTCGAAACGACGACACACAGACCGAACGTGTTTTCGCAGTGCTCACACGTGTCACCGCTTATGGCATGGGCTTATGCGTTATCCTATGCCTGTTGTACGGTGAACAGCTGATCCAGTTGATCTTCGGAGACGCATGGTTGCCAGCGCTGGTGCCATTTCAGATCTTTGTCGTGGTGGTTTCGTGCAG
>JAPKCZ010000758.1 GCA_028822745.1 Kiritimatiellia bacterium
GAATAACGTAAAATCATGCCTACATTTGTTTATATGACACGTTGCGACGGCTGCGGACACTGCGTGGATATCTGCCCGTCCGACATCATGCACATCGATAAGACATCCCGCCGCGCCTATAACATCGAGCCCAATATGTGCTGGGAGTGCTACTCGTGTGTAAAAGCGTGTCCACAGAACGCGATCGACTGCCGCGGCTACGCCGACTTCGCCCCCTTGGGCCATAGTGTCCGGGTGCTCAGGGAAGAGGAGAAGGGAACTATTTCTTGGAAGCTGAAGTTCCGGGACGGCCGCCAGAAGGACTTCGTTTCCCCGATCAGGACCACACCATGGGGGTCGATTAAGTCCCCATCCGATTACGAAGCGCCCGCCGTGGATGCCCTTAACACCCAGGAACTCGCACACGAACCCGATGCGCTCAACATTGATGCGCTCCCCGCGCTAAGCCCGGATCAACTCAAGCAAGGTTTGCTATAATGGGCCTGTTTACACGCAGAAAAACGGTGTTCGTGGATTCGGATATCCTCGTCATCGGTGGCGGCTTTGGCGGATGCGGAGCGGCGTACGAATCCAGGTACTGGGGGCGCGACAAAAAGGTTGTCGTCGTCGAAAAGGCGAACATCGAGCGCAGCGGCGCCGACGCTCAAGGCCTGTATGCCATCAACTGCTACATGGGCATGCAATGGGGCGAGAACCAGCCCGAGGATCATGTCCGCTACGCCCGGAACGACCTCATGGGTCTGGTGCGAGAGGATCTAGGCTACGATATCGCACGCCATGTCGACTCCACAGTGCACAAGTTCGAGGAGTGGGGTCTGCCAATCATGAAGGACGAGGAAACCGGTAGGTACCAGCGCGAGGGCAAGTGGCAAATCATGATCCATGGCGAGAGCTACAAGCCAATCATCGCAGAGGCTGCCCGCAAGGCCGCCACCGAGGTCTACAACCGGATCATGGTTACCCACCTGCTGATGGATAAGACGCGGCCTAACAGAATTGCCGGAGCCGTCGGCTTCAACGTCCGTGATGGGAATTTCTACGTATTCCGATCCAAGGCAGTCATCATAGCTGCCGGTGGCGCGTCGCACATCTTCAAGCCCCATTCAGTCGGCGAGGGCATGGGGCGAACCTGGTACGCCCCGTGGAGCAGCGGCTCCGCCTACGCGCTGCCGATCCAAGTCGGCGCCAAGATGACGCAGATGGAAAACCGCATCGTTCTCACCCGTTTCAAGGACGGCTATGGTCCGGTCGGCGCCTACTTCCTGCATCTCAAAACCACCACCGAAAACGCATATGGTGAAGACTATGAGCCTACCTGGTACAATTCGATCAAAGAATTGGTCGGAGATTACGTAGATCATCACCCGGTACCGACCTGCCTCAGAAACCACGCCTTCCTGCAAGAAATCAAGGCCGGCAGAGGCCCCATCCGCATGGTGACGAAGGAAGCCTTCAAGGATCCGCACAAGGAGCAAGTTGGCTGGGAGAACTTTCTCGGCATGACGATCGGGCAGGCGGTTGTCTGGGCGTCGCAGAACATCGATCCCAAGGAAACCAATCCCGAGTTGGTCATGTCCGAGCCTTACGTCATGGGCTCTCACGCGACCTGTTC
>JAPKCZ010000759.1 GCA_028822745.1 Kiritimatiellia bacterium
GTCATTTGGCGATGATTCTTTTCCAGAAGTCGGTGTCACCTATTTCGCGGGAACCTTCGTTCGTCATCCGCTCGCATTGGCAGCAGCACATGCGGCACTGACTCATATGGAAACATCTGGGCCCGAGCTGCAGCAAGGTCTGAACGACATAACGCGCGACATGGTCGACGAGTTGAACGCTTGGCTGAAGCGACAACATGTGTCGCTGAAGTTTGTGCATTTCGGCTCGCTCTTTAAACCAAAATTCACACGCACGGAGCCTTTCGGAGATATCTTCTTCGCATACATGCGACACGCCGGCGTACACGTATGGGACGCGCGTCCCTGTTTTCTGACGGAGGCACATTCCCAGGACGATGTTGCGTTCATTATGACGGCCGTACGCCAATCGGTTGAACGTATGCTTGCGGCCGATCTGTTGACGGTCATCGATTCGGATACACCGGAGCCCAAACACGTTTCAGAACTTGCCACCACAGAAGCGCAGCGCGAAATCTGGGCAGCGACGTTGATGGGTGACGAAGCATCGCGCGCATACAACGAATCCGTAACGCTTGCGCTAAGCGGCAAGGTTGATCTTGATGCGCTAATCACAGCTGCGCAAGAAGGCGTGGCACGACACGAATCTCTCCGGGGTCATTTTGATGCCAGCGGCGATGTGATGATCATTGACAACAACTTCGAGCTCGATGTCCCCATTGTTGACCTCTCTGCACAGGATGTCACAGCGCGTACTGCAGAGCGTGCACGATTAACCGAAGATGAAACCTCCACTGCGTTCGACTTGCTGGAAGGCCCTTTGGTGCGCGCTCGTGTCGTTGTCCTGGACCCGGACAACTGCCTGCTGTTGCTGACCGCACACCATACCGTCTGCGATGGCTTCTCTATTGATGTTGTGGTTCGCGACATTGGCGCGGTGTACACCGATCGTGCGACAGGTGAGCGCATGCCGCTGAAGACGCCGTACCCATTTAGCGCATTTGCAGCCGAAGAGAAGCGCCGTTTCACCAGCGGCGATTTCGCGGTCGACGAAGCGTATTGGCTGGACCAATTCAAGGGAACACTTCCGGTGCTTGAAATTCCTGTCGACCGCGAGCGGCCACCCGTCAAAACGTATCGTGGCCATCGTATTGACATCAAAATCCCAGACGACATCACACGAGGTTTAAAACGTGTGGGTTCAGAGGCGGGATCAACATTTGTGAACGTCCTGCTGTCCGCCTTCAAGGTCTTTATCTCTCGCATGTCTGGACAACCAGACGTTGTCGTCGGGTTACCCGCCGCTGGCCAGATGTCAGTTGGACAAGACTCACTCGTTGGCCATTGCGTCAACCTACTCCCCTTACGCAGCCACGTTGATTTGTCCGAACCTTATGTGGATTACCTAAGGACTATACGCTCGACGCTTTTGGGTGCCTATGAACACCAATGGTACACTTTCGGCACGTTGATCTCAAAACTGAACCCACTTCGTATTCCCGGACATATCCCATTGATTCCGGTGATTTTCAATATCGACCAGAGTATCGATATGGGCGACATCTTCTTTAAGGGACTTCAGTTAGAATTTCTGTCAAACCCCGGGAATTTCGAAAATTTTGAATTCGTTC
>JAPKCZ010000760.1 GCA_028822745.1 Kiritimatiellia bacterium
AGCGGGTGCGTAAGCAGCGTGTGCACGAACCTGAAGCGCAGACCCCAAGGTGTCGCGTGCTCCCGTGTCCTCCAATAGACGGCGCACTGAGAATGCAAAGGCTTTGTCAGCAGGATCATGCACGGGGCAACCCGTTCCTGCAACCATCTCCGCCATGCCACCGTGGGGCGAGGTGACCACAGGCTTAGCACGCACCATCGCTTCGAGAAGCACTTGCGGAAACGTATCCCAAATGGACGGCGCCACCACCACCCAGGCACGACGATAGGCATCATCCAGCGCCTCGGGCGTCAACGGCCCCAGAAATCGAACGTGCTCCCTCAGTCCTGCCATGTCCCGCTCGAACCAGGATCGCAATGACCCTACGCCACGCGCATAACTATCGCCCCCCGCCACCTCAAGAACCACATCAGGAATGTGCTCAACGAGCGATTCGATCAGCGGGCGCAAATGCGCGATACCCTTGCCAAAATCGAGACGCCCGACAAAAAGAAGCGTGGGAACCATGGCCGGGCTGTTGTCCCATTGCGCCAGGGGCCTGATCGGATTCGGCAGAACCGCAACGTGAGCACACAGAGGCACGCCCTGGTCGCGGGCCTCATCCAGAATTCGCTGGCTGCATGCCGTGAGCACGTCTGCGTGCGCCAAACTGTATCGCTCTGCATGAATGGAACGCCATTGGCGTAGACAGGCCAGATCAATCAATGCACGTTGCCAACCATAGTGGGCCTGCGCGTAGCGCAGCCGTTTGACGACATCGTTGTAGTGCATTTTGACGACCACGGGTGGACGATCCGTACGGGCCAACAAGGCAACACATTCACCCCAGTGATCGGCCCCTTCGATCCAATCCACCCGGTGCTCCCGTGCAAGTTTGGCGACCCGCTCGGCCAGTCCCGGGTCACGCATCTGTGAGCGCTTGAATAGACGATACAACACACCATTGGGCAAGGCCTCCTGAGCAGGCGCCCCATCGGCTTCGCTGGTGACCACGATGATCTCGTGCCCTGCCGATTGCAAAGCGGCCGACATTTCGGCGATGTAACGCCCGATGCCAGCGCCCTCAGGAGGGTATTCCCAACAGAAAAAAAGAATTTTCATCGGCTCAATTCTCCACCAATGAACGATACAGATCCGTCAGTTGATCGACAACGCGCGCCAACCCGAAACGCTGTTCCATATGCTCCCGCGCAGCATGGCCCAGACGTGCCCGTAAATCGGTGTCGCCCAACAGACGCAACATCCCTTCCGCCAGAGCACCCGCATCGCCGACCGGCACGGTGAGCCCATTTACATCATGCGACACCACAGCCCTGTTGCCGGGAATATCCGACACGACACAGGCCAGACCGGAGCTTTGTGCCTCGAGCAGCGCGTTGGACATGCCCTCGACACGTGACGGCAAAACGAAGACACCAGCCCCCAGGTACGCTTCGTATGGATCGTCCAGTCGTCCCATGAAGGTCACACTCTCGCTTGCCTTGGCGTGTCCGGCCAGATACGCCTGCCATGGCGCGGCATCACCGACACCGACCACGGTGAGCTTCGCATCCGGGCGCTGGTCAATGACCTGTACCCACGCTTCGAACAGAACATCAAAGCCCTT
>JAPKCZ010000761.1 GCA_028822745.1 Kiritimatiellia bacterium
CAAGTGCGAACGACGGAGCAAAATTTCCTCACGGAATCGACCGGAATGTCTGGTTGATGACCCCGCCAACATGCTTGGCAACGTGTTTGCCGATGTGCTTGCCGATGTGATCGTCGATTAGTTTTTGGCGGTGGGCGCGTTGGGCCGTAATCGAGCCTGCTCATATATGACGACGAGGCGCGAACAGACTTCAATTTCCGCTGCTGCATTTATCGTCAGCCTGCGTTGTATTCCCTCCGTCATTTGCCGGAGTGCATTTGCCGGAGTGCAACTGTGGCACACAGAGGAATCCACGCGGATTCATAATGGACTGGCTGTCTCCTACCGATGCAATAGAGGTCTCCCACGCGCCGGCATCTAGGCGGCAGGTATCGTTAGAAACCCTTAACAGTCGGCTTCTGGCATATCGCGATGGTTTTGGCCGAGACCGACGAACGCCGTTTTGTTCTCGTTATCGAGCAAGGTGCGACAAATTTGATGTCGCTAGCTCATGCGCCAGCGTTAGCCCATGCGCCAGGTAGAGCTCGATTTACACTTGCGACAAATGCGTTCACCCGACCAAGCACTCAAGAACGAGTCCGCACATACCAGGCATCGTCTTGTCTTGCTGTCATCGTCACGCTTGGTGTCTTGTTCTGTTTCCTGCGTCTTGAGATCAATTGGCATCGTTCACTTGTCTTCGCTTCTTGGCCCAGCGAGATTGCAATCAATCCCGCGCAACATGGCAGTCAACGTTTCGAACTAATCGAGGGCTACTAGATTTTCAGCCGCGCTCTTGCCATCGCGACCCGGCTCTACGTCGTATTGAATCTTCTGACCTTCGGCCAAACTCGACATGCCCGCGCGTTCTACGGCGGAGATATGTACGAATGCATCGGCGCCACCGCCGTCGGGTTCGATAAAACCAAAACCCTTTGTCGGATTGAACCACTTCACTGTACCGGTCGCCATGTAATCTTTCCCTTCCCAAAATTGATCTCGTACCCATTCTGACACGGGACGGAGCAGTTCGCAAATGCGGATTATCAATCATCCAATTAAATTTGCGGTATTGCCAAAAAATTACTTGCGTCCGTCTGCGGCGCCCGCGCCGTACTGTCCGACAACCCTTAACAGCTTCGAGCCTTTCCATGCCGAACTGCGGCCGTCGTGATCGACCCAAAGGCGTCATGCACCAAATCGCCGGCCAATCCATCTTTCAACCATTTTGATCATTCAGGGCGACTGATTGACATCTCATTCATCGTTGCGTTAGCGTCGGCGGCGACGGTACCGCATTTGCGGAAAAATGGAATGTGGTGAGGTCTCGGCGAAAGCGTGGGGCCAAGGCCACGGCTGTCCTCGCAACTGTAAGCGGCGAGCTGGCGTTCGATGCATTGCCACTGGATAGCTTTGGTATTCCGGGAAGGCAGAGCGCTCGGTGTTGACCCGCGAGCCAGGAAACCTGCCGTCCATATCGTCTATCCGGTGGTCGAGGCCTGCCGTCGGTGCGGTTCTCCGTTGGGGCGAAGACCGAAATTGTCTTGTTTGCCAACTCGGAGGCGCTACAGCTATGAAACCCATTCTTGTCTGACGTCAACGCCCCTGGGACATATTGAGGGGTT
>JAPKCZ010000762.1 GCA_028822745.1 Kiritimatiellia bacterium
GCGACGAGACGGTCTTCTGACGACTGACCGTCTAACTCATCGGACGAGTTCAACAGGGTGGGCCCCAACCTTTTTCGCGGCCTCGAACGTACTGCCTTTGCAGGTGAACAGAATCACCTGGTGGCCACGATCGGCAAACTCCTTCAACAGGGGGAGGGCCAAGGGAGCGCGAATGTCATCGATGTGTACAAGGGGGTCATCGCAAAGAATCGGAAGTCGGAGGTCGCGTTTCTGCGCGTCGTGATCGGCCACCGCTAGTCGTAACGTCAGGTGAAACAAAGCCGTCATCCCGGTCGATAGCTTTTCGCTGTCAAGGTGTTCACCAGATGCACCGATGACCGATAAGTCGCCCCCTAGAGAGGTCCGGAACTCCTCCCACTTGGTCTGTACCTTGACCAGCATCTTATTTGCGCTTGTGAGCACGGGGTTCTGATTGGCAAGCCGGTGCTCTTCCACAGCACCCTCAAGGACATGGAGTGCGGTAGTCAAAAACGTGCCGGCGAGCATGTGTTCCTCGGCCGCTTCGTTGAGCGCCCCGCTTTTAAGCTCGAGCCTGGCGCGCTCCTCCAACTTCCCCAACCTGGCCTTTTCTCCGTCGCTGGTACCTATTTCCTTCAATACCGCTTCTCGGCGGTCGTCGCTGTTGCTCCGTTCATTGGCCAGATCTGACTGGCGGCTTACAAGTTCCGAGTGACTCTCTTGAGAATACTTTTTAACCAAGGGATTCTTGCCAAAACTTTGGTCAATGCTTCTGCTGAGTACGGAGAGTTCCCCCTCTAGCTTTACCTTTTCTTCGTTGATGCTTGCGTAGTTCTGGGCACGCGTGAGAAGGATCGCGGGTTCCGTCTCGCCATCGGGCACCGATCCGACAACTTGGCGCCATTCTTCTTGTGCCGTGGCCTTGTCGGCCTCGGCCTGCACTAATTCCATACGGGTTCCAGTGAGATCCGCGAACGACTCGATCAGATCCTCAATGTCGTCAACTTCGATGCGCTCGGGTACCGCACATTCGACCATCATCGAACGCAGTGTTGACTTGTGCTCAGTGACCTCCTGGTCGTGCTTGTCATGGAGGTTTGATTTATTCGTCTTGAGTTTCAGGGCCGCCTGATGGACGGACCGAGCCGTGACCGCTTTAGTCACTGCGTCAACAATCGCGGCGGCCCGTCCGACCTCGTCGCCCAGATCAAATCCTTGGGCGGACGAGCGAGAAGCTTCTGCCAACTCATTACGGCGTTGGGTGCGCTGGTCGAGTTCTCCCTGCGCTGCTTCCTGCCGGCTGATCGCGCCTTCGCGATCTTGTTCGGCGTTGACTACAGCCTCGGCCGCTGCTCGCGGATGGTCGGTCTCTCCAGAACCCGTTGGCTCGGCAGCAGAGGGAGGGTCGGCGTCTGCCAATTTTCTGGGCCACCATCTGGTGAGCGCCATGCCGATGCCGAGTGCGACAGCGGCGACGATCCCACCAGTAACTCGAGGGAGTGCGAAGTTGGCAACCACTGCGACCGCACCGGCGACGACCAGTGGGCTGACGCGTATGGCATGCGGTCGGGACGGGGGGGGTTTCGGTCCCGACTCCAAAAACTTCTGAGCGGTTACCCGAG
>JAPKCZ010000763.1 GCA_028822745.1 Kiritimatiellia bacterium
CAGCGGGATCCTCTTGCAGGTCCTAAAGTTCATCTGGGGTCTGGGGCGCGTAGACGTATTTCCAGCGTGTGGTGCGCACCATCCGCTGTGAAAAATACCCCCAGACCTCACCATGGCTTTCACAGTAGACGCTATCCGGCCAATCGCTGACAGTCTCGCCCCGCATCAGGGGAGCCAGGCTCTTTCCGTCGACGGGTTTCTCAACCTGCCCGCCGGACCATTCGACGAACGTGGGCATCAGGTCCAGGAGTCTGACAAATGAATCCACTTTGCCGGGAGTAACCCATCCAGGAGGTCCCTTCGCAAGTAACGGAATGCGGAACACTTCGTCATACATGGTGCCGCCTTTTTCAAAGTGATTTTGACTCCCCGTGGCGTCCCCATGGTCGGTACTGAAGACGAAGATGGTATTGTTGGCGATACCGAGCTCGTCGATCGCGGTCAGCATCTCGCCGACGCACGTGTCAATGTGGCTCACATCGCCGTAGTATTTAGCTACGATCTCACTCCACCAGTCCCAATCCTTGTCGACCAGGCCCCACTCCTCCCGCTTGCGCATGTGGCCGTCCGGTTTGCCCTGAAAATCGTCGTGGAAGTTCTCCCACGGCGGGATGTTCTTTGGATCGTACATCGATGCGTAGGGCTCGGGCGGCGTGTTGGCATGATGCGGCTCGGTAACGTCCACCCGCAGAAAGAACGGCGTGCCGTCCTCGGCACGCTCGCGCATCATGTCAATCCCCCGCCTCGTCCTGATGACCAGTGTTGTTTCATCTGCAGCGCTGCCATTCGTGGCCGCGAGCATAGAGGAGCTGCCGTTGGCAAAGGTGAGAACCGTTTCCGTCCCGGGAATGAGCTCCTTCTTGCAGCCGCTCTCATCGTGTCGATCGAAACCGAATTCGCAGGGCCCCAGATCCTGGTTGACGTGCCATTTGCCGACGTAATCCATGGCATAATCGGCCTGCTTTAGAATGACGCTGAACGTCTGCATGTCGGTAGAAAGACCGCGGTTCCAGGCAGGCGCGATGTGGGTGTTGATCATCACGCCGTTGTTATGAGGATAGAGCCCCGTCATGAGAGACGCCCGCGACGGCGAGCACACCGGAGATATGGTGAAGGCGTTCTCGAAACACGTTCCCTGTTCTGCGAGTTGGTCCAGATTGGGTGTTTGGCAGATTCTGTTTCCGTAGCATCCGAGTGCATCACGGCGAAGTTGGTCTGTCATGAAAAGGACAATATTGGGTTGCTGCTCCATGGCTAGTTTCGTCTCCTTGAGATCGCTCTCTTTGATCGGCATCACGCTGGCGCTAAGCATTTGCCTGTTCTGGCGTGCAAGGAATCGTAGTAATACTCGCCAACAGCTTCTCCCTGGGACCCATAGAACTGGCGGCCAGTTCGCAGGTCATCGACTGCGGAAGGCAGTATCTCAATATTCATGCAGGAGTCTGCCTGAGCTGCCGCTTAGCGATTTCCCAATCAAGGGGAGATTCCTCACCGTTTGCAACACGTGTCTCGGTTGCTGCAAGAGCCCTCTTGTGCCAGGAGGGCGACTCGATTGCCGCTGAGTCTTTTGAAAGGTCGGCCCAAATCGCTTCCATAGCG
>JAPKCZ010000764.1 GCA_028822745.1 Kiritimatiellia bacterium
ATGGTAATCTTCAGGAATGACGGCATCAACAGTAATGGGCACGTCGGGGATGGTGCCTGCCAACAATTTATCGCGTATCCACTTGCCGCGAATGACTGGATCGGTCTGGGTATTCTGGGCGTGAGCGATGAGCCACGCTGGATGGGTCAGAAAGCCTTTGCGGTTGGGGACTTTGGCAGGTTGGACGGTAGCGTAGTCCCAGTTGGTCAAGGGATAATTGAAGAACTTGGAAACGTTTTCTCCGGACATGAAGTCGCTGCCGTAACCCCGATACATGTCGAATGGCGCTGCTTCCTTCTGTCCCTTGTCCAGCCTGGCGGTGATACTGGTCATGGACTTTTTGAACAGTTGCAGTCCGTTGCCCGAGCGGTTTCCCGATTCAAGTTTGTCCGGGTTGATGGAGCGCATCTTTACCTCGCGAAGAAACTCCTTGTGTTTGCCGAGTTCCTCGTAATCGAAGTTCTGCCAGTCGTGTTTCCTGAAGTACTCGTAGATGCGTTTGATCCGGTCGGACGCGGCCTGCATACGTTCGTTATCGCCGTCATGATAGACGTAGAACTTTTCGGTGGTGAGCAGGTCTTCGAAGACGTTCTGGTCGTTTTCGAGGATGTGTTCGACGAGCCTGTCGGCCTCGTTGACCAAACGATTGGTGGCGTTGCCGAGTCTGTCGCCGCCAAATCGTTTCTCGTCTTTGAAGATCGTGAGTGCCTTGGGGTAGCCAAAGAATTCGCGGACAAAACGGAGCTTGCGGATCGGCGCATTGGTGACGTTATCCCGATAGTTTCGGTCGGCGAGGTTGGGGTCGATCAAGTAATGGAGGTCACGCCTTGCGAGTATCCGGGTGACCTCGCGTTTGTAGTCTTCGCGGGTATTGAGTTTGCCATTGGCGGCTGCCTCGGCGAGCTCCCTATCAGGACTTTGGTCGGTCAGAGCGTAGGCAATGGCGTAACTGGCGTCGCGGGGCGACAGCATGCGGCGACCGTGCTCGTCAGCTTCGCCACTGCCCAATTCCTGGCGGTAGGCAAACTCGCTCGTCAGGATAAGCGTTTGAATGAGCTTCTGGATCGCTTTGAGGTCGCCAAGCTTCTCCACGTAGGACCTGGACAGCGCAAGATAGTCATCGGCCTCCGATGCATCCGGAGACCGCTCCAGGATTTGCAAACTCAACTGATCAATAAGTTCTGACAACAATTCATCTGAAGGCGGCCCCGCTTGAATCCGCTGCTGCGCAAAGTCTTGTTTCCACTGGGCCATGCACTTGTTAATAATCGTAGCGTAATGATCGCCGTTCTTGCGATGTTTAATCACCGAAGATTTGATCACCTTCATCTCAGCATCATCAAGCGGCTTATAAATAAGCCGTTTGAACTTACGGCTATTTTTAGCCAGGTTCGCGCGAATGTCGGGCATGTAGTCCCGAAGAATCGTCATGCGTCCTTGAATCTTTCGTTCATGATCGCCAGAGTAAAACCAGATGCGCTCACACAATTTCCGAAATGCCTCATCGGATATGTTCTTGTGTTCAGGGCGCAATAAAGCCTGGTAAACCGTGGTCTCCCCTTCTAGGCCTTTCAGCATATTCTGAGCAACGTGA
>JAPKCZ010000765.1 GCA_028822745.1 Kiritimatiellia bacterium
GCCTACGGCGGTGATGGCACCGCTGGTGGTGATGACGTCGTCGGATTGCCATTCGAGGAACGTTATATTGTCTGCAGCCATCGCCTTGAGGCGTTGCAATTCGCCGCCGACGCCAACGATGCGCAGCGGTGTCCCGAGGCGGTTGTAGACCTCGACGGCAAGATCAATGCGTTTGTATGGGACGAGGGCCGATACGATAAGGTCGAAGGGCTCGCGTTGGGTGTCTGGTGCGACGCGGAAGCGGTCGACGTCAATGGGGGGATAAACGAGGTCGGACGAGCGCCCGTAGAAGTCCTGAATGCGTTGTTGTACGGCCTTGCTGATGGCGACGAAATGCGTGACGCGCTTCGCGGTCTGTTGATCCCACCGTCGTAAGCCCGCGAGAATTGGGGAGATGATGAGTGATTTGGCGGATCGACGCCCGAAGTAGGCCTCTTGAAAAAGCCACGCGTAGCGCATGGGGGTGAAACAGTAGCAAAGGTGTTTCGTTGACGGCGATGAACGTAGGCTTTTTGCGACACAATGGCTGGTGCTGATGACGAGGTCACCACCGCGTGGCGCGAAGCTGTTGATCATGGTGGGAAAGAAGGGCAGGAAGTTGCGGTAGCTTGAATTGATGTTGGGAAGGCGCTGCAGCGGCGAGGTGTGAACCGTGTGGCTGTTGATTCGATCTGAAACCGCGTCTCGGTTGTGGATTAAGGTGCAGATGTCGGCGTCAGGGAAGCCATCGCAGAGCAGTTCGAGCACGCGTTCGCCGCCACGCATCCCCGTCAGCCAGTCGTGGCAGAGCGTTGTCTCAAGTTTGCTCCAATGGTCTGGGTACGTCGCACTCATGCGTCGACACTCCCGTTTTGAGCCCATTGTGCGTATACCGCTCGCGTCTGGCGAACGGTTTCGCTCCAGGCAAATTTGGCCGCTTGTGCATATCCTTTTTCACGCAGGGCATCGGCGTGCTCGGGCTCCGTCAAAATCGTCACCATGCTCTCGCTGAAGCCGACCTCGTCGTCGGGGTCGTGCAACAGAGCGGCATCGCCGGCAACTTCTGGCAGGGAGGCGGCATTGCTGCACACGACCGGTACGCCGCAGGCCATGGCTTCCGCGATTTGTAGACCAAAGCCTTCATAGCGCGAGGCGTGTGCGAGGCAGTCGGCGCTGCAATAGAGGTTGAGCAGCTCGTCATCGGAAATATAACCTGTCCAGCGTACGGCGTCGCTGATGCCGAGCGCGCTGGCGATGGCCTGTGGCTCGGGGTAACGGGGGTCGGGTGAGCCGGCGACCACGAGTTCAGCCCCAAACGGCAGCGTTTCACGTGCCCGTGCGAAGGCGCGGATCAATAGGCTCAGGTTCTTATAGGGGTCGGCGCGACCGACATACAGGACGCGTCGGACGCGATTCGGGTCTGGCGTTTCCGCCGCGTCGGGCTTGTGAAAACGAGCTGAAACGCCGCAATGGATGACCTGAATCTTGTCGAGCGACAGAATGCGCATGTGTTTGATGATGTCGTCGCGCGACGACTGGCTGTCGGTGATGATCGTGTCGGCGCGCTGACCGATGTCCACCATCAGGCGTTTGAAAATGGGGAAAATTCG
>JAPKCZ010000094.1 GCA_028822745.1 Kiritimatiellia bacterium
TGATTCTGACGTTGGTCGTCATCCTATCGACGATATCTAAAAAACTTTCCCCCGGCGGCACCGTCACCATTGATATCAACAACGGCGCAAAAACACTGACCGTAGCCCCAGGACAGTCCCTGCTATCCACGCTAGCTGACGAAAAGATATTCATCCCCTCCGCATGTGGCGGCGGCGGCACCTGCGCCATGTGTAAATGCAAAATTCTTGACGGCGGCGGATCCATCCTGCCGACGGAAACGGGTTTGATTAAGAAAGCCGAACAGCGCGAAGGCACACGCCTTACCTGTCAGGTTAAGGTTCGCCAGGATCTCAAAATCGAAGTCGAAGACGATGTGCTCGAAGTTAAAAAGTGGGAATGCACCGTCAAATCGAACGATTTGGTCGCCACCTTCATCACCGAATTGATTCTCGAACTCCCAGAAGGCGAAAATCTCGATTTCAAAGCAGGCGGCTACATCCAGATCGACATTCCGAAATTTGATGTACAGTTCAAGGACTATAACCTTCCTGAAATGTACAAGGGTGACTGGGTCGGCACAAAGCTGATCGAACTCGGCTGCAAGAACGAAGAAGAAACGTTCCGCGCCTATTCCATGGCGAACCATCCCGCTGAAGGCAACCGCGTTATGTTAAACGTCCGTATTGCCAATCCGCCCCGCGGCATGGATGTACCGCCCGGCATTTCCTCCTCCTACATTTTCGATCTGAAGCCCGGCGACAAAGCGACCATCAGTGGACCGTACGGTGAGTTTTTCGCCGAAGATACTGAGCGCGAAATGGTCTACATCGGCGGCGGCGCCGGTATGGCACCCATGCGCAGCCACATCTTCGACCTTTTCCACACAAACCGCACGACACGCAAAGTGAGTTTCTGGTACGGTGCGCGCTCAAAACGCGAAATTTTCTACGAAAACGACTTCACCACGATTGAAAAAGAATTCCCCAATTTCTCCTTCCACATCGGCCTGAGTGAACCCCTTCCGGAAGACAACTGGGATGGCCCTGTTGGCTTTATTCACCAAGTTTGCCTGCAGAACTACCTCGAAAATCATGAAGACCCAACCGAAATCGAATACTACCTCTGCGGACCGCCTATGATGATCGCGGCCGTGAAGGGCATGTTGTACGATCTCGGTGTTGAACCTGAAATGATCGCCTTCGACGAATTCTAGACGGATTCGCCACCAAGGCTTGCCTCATTCCGCGAAGGTGTTTCAGCGTTCCTGATCTTAATCCCAGAAGGAGCACTCAACACCACGAAGGACACGAAGTTCACGCAGCAATACCTTACGAAGAGAACCACGGATGGCACAGATGACACTGATTCTCTCCGGCGAAGCCGGCGCAATCCGTGATACCAGTGTAATCCGTGGTTGAATTCATTGTATTTGGGTTTCTTCGCAGAAACGAGATGAATAGATCAGGCTAGTTATTACGATCCGGAGTGGAAAATTGCTTAAAGGAGTGCATTCCTAGTGAGCCGTAAACCAAGCTACAGTCCCAAAAAAACACTCTTCGGCCTCCTCTTTCTTGCCGTGCTTGTTTTTTACCCCTACCTGCGAGCGCAGTATCTTCCGCGATCCGTCGAATTCGGCGGCGAGACCATGGGGACCTACTACACCGTAAAGATCGCCGACTCGCGCATGTCCAAGCGCCGATTACGCGCCTTACATGCCAATACGCAAAAGCTGTTGCAGGAAATAAACGCCGACCTATCGACCTATGATCCCGCCAGTGTGATATCCCGCTTTAACAGCAACACCAACACGACGCCACAGCTCGTCACTGAATCCCTTGTAACGGTCACGCGTCATGCCCTCAAGTTGTCACGCGAAACGGGTGGCGCCTTTGACCCTACGGTTCGCCCACTGGTTGATCTGTGGGGCTTCTACAACAAACAGGACCAGCCCATTCCCGCGCAGGCCGATATTGATAGCGCGCGTCGCAGCGTCGGGGCACACCTCATTCAGACCACGGGAAACGACGCGCTTACCAAATCCAAGAGCACCGCGTCACTCGATCTTAGCGCCAGCGCGAAAGGCTACGGCGTCGACCGCATCCTGCAGATGCTCGTGTCAGCTGACTGTGCCAATGTTTATGTCGATATCGGCGGGGAAATTCGAACACGCGGAAAATCCCCTGGGGGCAGCGCGTGGCGCATCGCCATTGAAACACCCGTGCCCGGAACCGCGCTCGGCGAAAGCCACTATCTCACCATCACCGTGGAGGATCGTGCCATTGCCAGTTCCGGCGATTACCGAAACTTTTTTCAAGCGGACGGAAAACGATACTCTCACATCATTGACCCGCGCACAGGATACCCCATCAGCAACACCGTAGCGGCTGTCTCTGTGCTCGCCCCGGACTGCATGCACGCCGACACGCTGGCCACAGCACTGATGGTCATGCAGCCCGATGCGGGCTTAGCCCTCATTGCCCAACATACGAATACAGAAGCGCTGATTATCATGCGTGACGCTTCCGGCCAGTTCCAAGACCTGCGCTCACCAAACTTCAACGCCGCCATCTCAGACTGAAAAACCAGCTGTTGCAACACATTCCCTGGGCGCCGCAGGCGCGTTTTTGAAAGCTTTTCAGACGCTGATGAGCCTTGCCCTGCCGTAGAAACCTCTTTAGAATGACGTTTTTCTAACCCGAACGAATGCTGGCTCCGTTCCTCGATCAGGAATGTAAACCAACGGCACGACTATCGATGTCCAGGATTTTCAGAGAACTGAACAGAACGCAACCCGGGGGGCCGCCACCGCCCCGGCCACCGCAGCCATCGAGTCCTAGTCCTGCCCAAGCTGATGCACCGGACATCGCAGCCCTGCGGGCCGACCTCGAAGCGAAACAACTGGACTTCAATCAACGCACGGAAAAGCTCCACACGCGTGAATCCCAACTCGATGAGCGCATTTCAGCCATAGAGCGCCGAACGGATGAACTGTTTAACAAAGCCGAGAGTGACGCTCAGGCCCAACAGGCAGATGTCCTTAAACGCCTCAGCCTGAGTCAGGCACACGCCAGTCGCGCACAGAAAGAAAATGCTGAGTTTCAGATTCGCGTCAGTCAATTCGAATCAAAGAGCAGCGCAGAGCTGAAACGTGACCACAATCGCGTGCAGGCCGCCGAGGAAGCAGTCGACGCCACACAACGAAGCTTGCGCGAATACACGCAGGAAATTGCCTCCATTCTGACAGCCCTACGGGATCAGGACGCACAACGACAAGCACTCGTCGCCCAGATGCAGACGACTGCAGACCAAGTCGCGCGCGAGCAGCATGAAGCCGGACAGGCTTTAGCGACCGCGACAGAGACGCATGCGGCCGAACAGGCAACCGTTGCGCAGCAACGCAAGGAAATCGAATCCCTGACAGCGCAAACCGATTCACTGAACAAGCACATCGCCCGCCTCGAAGGCGAACAGGAAATACATTCCGAAGCCAACGAGCAGCGGCGACAGGCCTTGCAGGCGAAACTCACCGAAAGCCAGAGCGCGCACGCCACCACCGAAAACGCTCTCACTGCAGAAAAAGGGCAGCGCCAAAACGAAACCGAAGCGCACAAAAAGCACATCCGTGAACTAAACGTCAACATATTGGATCTCGACAAGTCACTCAGAAGTAGTCAGTCCGAATTCAAACGCGTCACCGAAGCGCTGGACACGGAAGCAAAAGAAAGCCAGCAACGGACCGAGACGATGAAGGCGAATGAGATGCGCCTTCGCCGTGAGATGGAGACCTTCCAGGCAGAAGTGCTTGCTTCCGAAA
This sequence comes from Kiritimatiellia bacterium, assembly GCA_028822745.1. Lineage (GTDB taxonomy): Bacteria > Verrucomicrobiota > Kiritimatiellia > UBA8416 > JAIOPI01 > JAPKCZ01. The sequence continues at coordinate 3,777 of JAPKCZ010000094.1, forward strand.
AGGCGCTTCGCGCACAAGAGGTCGCATTTACGAATGAACTCGATGCGAGTGGTGACGCCTTGCTCAACACCATCGATTCAATTTTCAGCAACATCAATACCGCGGACACATCGACAAGCCCGACGCCTGTTTCAGCTGAGCCCTCGAAACCTGCAAAGCAGTCCGCCGACGCCCTCGACGAGCTAAATGCGAAAATTGCGGATATCCACAAGGTCTCCGACACAACACGTGACGCGCTGCAACGCAGCCAGGACGCTCGGCAGACACTGCATAAGGAGGCGCAGGCCCTGGAGAAACGCCTGCGCGAAAAATTGGAGGCGGCCAATCAAGCGGCGGCATCGGCTGAGGCCGAAAAGCAAGCACTCGCCAACACGCTGGACGAGCAACGCCACAACGAAACGGCCGTCACCGCGCGTCTCGCTGAAGAAAAGGCGTCACTGTCACAACGCGTGGATGGCTTAACGAAAGAAATTGAGCAGCGCCAAACAGCCTTAAATACGTTGGAGCACGATTACAATACGCTACAGTCCGAAGCGAAAACACGTCAAGCCACGTCCACGGCATCTGCATCCGAACGGGAATCGCAGATCGAGAAAGAACGTACGCTGCGACAAGGTCTGCAGAGCCGTCTTGCCGAATTGACAGACGCATTGACCGCGTTGCAGGAAGAATCCGAAGCAGCACGCGCTAAAACGCGTACGTCGCTTGAAGCGCTTGAAACAAGAATGGGCGCGGCAACGTCATCCAGCGCAGAACACGCGCAAACCGTCGCATCACTCCAAGAAGAACTCAACACTGCAAAAGCGAATCAGGAACAGCAGAGTGCGGCGTTGCGGCGTATGCGCGACGAACATCATGCCGCGCAAAAACAGATCGCACGCTCAAAAGAAGAACTCGATCAAGCGCATGCCGCGCTAAGCGGAGCCCAGACTCAGTCCACATCGCTTCAATCCGGACTTCAAGCGGACATAGAGAAGGCCCGGGCGACCGCTTCTGCCGCGGAAACGCAACGCCAGGCCCTCGCAGCGTCGCTGGACGCCCTCGCCGCGAGCCACACGACGGACAAGGCGAACGAAACATCTCGACTGGACGCGCTGGAGAATGAACTCGAACGCGGTCAATCGGCCCAGCGCGAATTCGCAGCACGCATTGTCGAACTCGAAAAACAGACGACGGGCCATCGGCATTTACATCAGAAAGCAGCCGATGCTTACCGCACCGACATCGACGCTGTCACGCAGCAGCTCGACGAAGCAAAGCGACAACACACTGTTGTCGCAGCGCAACACGAAAAAGCTCTGGCTCGTATCCGTGAACTAGAGACCGACATCCGCAGCCTGCGCCAAAAGGACGCCACCGCATCAGATGCTCTGAAGGAATCCCTGGCCTCATTGACGGCTGAACAGCATACGCAGCACACGGCCTTGTCGGATCGCATCCAAACGCTTGAAGGCGAAGCCGAGCGTGCCTACACGATCCTTGAGACGGCGCAATCCGATTTGGAAGACCTTGCCGAACAACGCCATGCGCTCGAAACGGATATCAAGACCGCGCGTGAGTCCGTCGCCGCGTCCTTAAACGAACGCCAACAGCTACAGGACCGCATTCAGCACATCACAAAGGAACACGCGCAGCAAAAAGCCGCGCTTGAGGCGGACATTGCCGGCGTCGAATCCAAACTTAAAGAAGCCAACGCTTTCAATGACGCCAAATCGGAACAACTCAAGGCACACGAAGCCGATGCGATCAAAGAACACAAAACGGCGACCGACCGACTCGACGAAACACGCAAGCAGCTTGAAGGTGAACAGACCCGCAGCCACCAGCCGTTGCAGCAATCCGAAAAAGCACGCAACGCGCTTCAGGCAGAGCTCGATGACGCGCGCCAAGCGGCTAAAGCATCTCTTACGGAAGTCGAACAGCTCAAAGCAACCCTAGCAGACCTAAAGCGGGACCAGGCCTCTCAACAGCACAAGCTACGCGAAACAACCAGTGCGCTGGATTCCCGCATTCACGAAGTGTCCACCTCTGGCGATGACCACATTAAGCGCGTTGAAAAGCTTGAAGACGCGCTACGCACGCAAAAAGCCGAACAGGAAGCACTCCAGCAGAAACTGAACGTCGCCGAAAAGGCACGTCAGAGCGCCGTTGAAGATGCCCTAAAGGTCCGCGCGGCGCTAGCGCAGGAATTGGAGCAGGAACGCACCGCCCACAGCCGCAACCGCGCTGAACACGATCAGCAGATCGCGACGCTCAAGGATCAGATTCAACGTCAGCAGGCCATATCCGACCGTTCCACAGAACAGTCATCAAAGACCGAAAAGGAAACCCGCGCGCAACAGGTCGAGGCCAACAAGCGCCTTCACGAGGCCGAAGCGAGGCTGAAGGCGCTACGTGATGAACTGCGAACGCTTGAAGGCACACATAGCAACAGTCAACGTGAAGGTAAGACGCAGACCGACAAGCTGGATCAACGCATCCACAAGGCAGAGTCCGCACGCGAGGAGCTTCGCGAGCGGGTGCACGAACTGGAACAGTCCCTTGCCGAGACAGACCGTCAGCACACCGCCGTCACCGACGAACAGAAGGCGCTCCAGAAAAAGCTCACAGAGGTCGACGCTGCACGGCAGGCTGGCCTAACGGAAGCCGATAAGATACGTGCCGCCTTATCCGAAAAGTTGGAGCAAGAACGCAAAGATCACAGCCGCAACCGCGACGACCACGGCAAACAGATCAAAACGCTTAAAACCCAGATTCAAGAACTTCAGAAAGCATCCGGCGGCGCCACCAAACAGTGGAAAAAGACCGTCAAAGAAACGCGGACACAACAGAGTGAAGTAACCAAACGTCTCGAGGAGACGACACGTGCACATGATGCGCTGGAGAAAGAACTCGCCCATACACGCAGCGGTCAGTCCGCCTCACAGAACGCACTTGAGGCAATGCGAAACGAGCTAATCTCGCTGGAAACCATGCACAGCGAGGGTCGAAACGCGCGAGCACAGGATACGCAGAACCTCGAACAGCGCATCCAGAAGACAGAGGCCGCCCGTCAGGAGCTTCATGACCGTGTACAGCAAATGGAATCGGCGCTTGCGGAGACGAGCAGAGACCATACCGCCCTCACTGAGGAATACAAAAATGCCGTTGCGCGTAATCTTGAACTTGAAAATGAAATCGCCGCTCTACACACACAGGGACAAGCGGCCACGGGCGATGTTAAAAAGGTCCTGACAGACGTCGCCGCGTTACAGCGCAAAGAGCAGACGGCCTTGTCCAAACGTGTTGAAGCACTGGAAAGCGACGCCACGCGCGGCCAAGCGACGATCGCCAGCGTTCGCGCAGACATGGATGCGCTGACCGCGCAACGCGAAGCGCTCCAAGCCGATATACAGACTGCCCGCGATGCAATCGGCACGGCACGACAGGAACGCGATACGCTGCATCGCCGTATTCAGAGCCTGAACGACGATCATGCACGACAGACCGCCGCTCTCAAAGCAGACGTTGCACGCGAGCA
>JAPKCZ010000766.1 GCA_028822745.1 Kiritimatiellia bacterium
CAAAAATTTCATTTGTTCACCGCTGTCATGGTAGACAACGCGTGTGACGACGATGAGGCCACAGCAGGTCACGGTTTTGGCCGGATGCTTGTGCAGGTCACCAAGGGGTGTGTAGATGCTCCAGTCAATTCCGGGGAAGCGCGCAAGGGGGTGGTCGGTGACGGTGTAGCCGAGCAGGTCATGTTCGACATTGAGTTGATCCAGAGCGGTGGGTTCGGTGCGCGCCAAGCCGGGCGCGCTGAGTTCAGGGCGGGATCCATCCAGCAGGGCGTGATGGGATGGGGTGCTGTTGCGATCGGCTTGCGCTGCCTGATGGAGGTGCTGCAGTTCCCAGAAACGTTCGGTTCGCGAGGCGCTGGGGCCTGTGTCGTCCGGCCAACGGCCGTCGAGTGCACCGATTACGAGTAGCAGCTCGGCATCCTTGGGGTTGGGTCGGGTACGCCGGTGAAGGTCGGCAAGTGACATGAAGGGGCCCTGTCGGCGTTCGCGCTCGATACGGGAGATGGTCGCTTTGCGCAGGCCTTTGATGGCACTCAGGGGAATGCGGATCGCGCCGTCTTCCATGTGAAAGCGTGGACCGGGATGATTGACGTGCGGCGGGCGCATGCGGATGCCCAAGCGGTGACACTCCAGAATGTAGACGAGCGCGGAATAGAAGCCTTTGCCGTTACTCAATACCGCCGCCATGAACTCGGCAGGGTAATTCAGCTTCATCCATGCCGACTGATAGGCTTCAACGCCGTAGGCGGTGCTGTGTGCTTTGCAGAAGGAAAAGCCATGAAAGCCACAGACGAGTTCCCAGACCTTACGGATGTCTTCGGCAGAGCGGTCGCGCGCCTGAGCGCAGGTGTTGAAGCGTTGGCCCAGTTCGGCGACGCGCTCCCAGTTTTCTTTGTTCAGTGCGCGCCGCAGCAAATCGCCTTCATCGGGTGGCATGCCTGCGAAACATTCACAGATCTGCAGCACCTGTTCTTCGTACACCAGCATGCCGCAGGTGCATTTGAGGCAGGGGATAAGTGAGGGATGTGCATAGGTGATCGGCTCAATGCCTTGATAGCGCAGTGCAAACTGTTGTTTTTTGTTCTGATTGGCGGCGCCGGGGCGAATGACGCTGACGATGGCAATAAGTGTATCGATATCACGGACGTTGCACAGACGGCTTAGGCCCACCATGGCCGGGCTTTCGATGTGGTGCACGGCGCGCGCGTCACCGGCAGCGATCATGTCCCAGACGCGCTCGTCCTCCCACGGTTCGAGGCTGTTCAAATCGAGGTCGATATCGCGATCGCGCAGCATCAGCGCGACATCACGCATGGCCGCTAGTCCGCCCTGAGCCAAGATGTCGAGTTTGACGAGTCCAACGGCTTCCACGCCATCCATGTCGAGGTGTGTTGTCGGGTAGCCTTTGCCGGAGCGAAAGCAGGGCGTGAGGCTGTTGATGGGCACGCGTGAAAGCACGATGCCGCAGGGGTGCATTTTGGGGTTACGTGGAAATCCGTCGAGTCGTTTGGCCAGTTGTAGCGCCGTTTTGAGGGGCTCCTCGTTGACGGGCAGGTCTTTGCATTGCACATGTTGACC
>JAPKCZ010000767.1 GCA_028822745.1 Kiritimatiellia bacterium
ATCAACGGGCAGGCGGTACCTTTTTCAGGCTTGGCGGTAAGCAGTTCGGGAAAAGATGTCTTGGGCGAGCATGTCCTGGATCCGAATGCAGGCCGCCCCGCAGTCGGAAACGGGCGTGCCTGGGCGATCTGCCCCTCAGCAACGGTGGCCGACGCCCTGTCGACGGCGTTTATGGTCATGGATACGAAGGCCGTGGCCGATTTATGCGCGGCGCATGAAGGTATCCGCGGTTATGTTGTCACACCCGATGGAGAGTTTCTTGCATTCTCCTAAATACTTTGCCCACAATAGTGTCGAAATGGGGTCCTGATCCGTGTAGGCTTTTGGGTCGTTTTTAACGTAGCCCCTCGATGTCAGTATATGAAAAGGTGAAAAAATGAAGACAGTAATTGTAGCGATGGTTGTCATGGGCAGTCTTTTGGTCTCCGACGGGATGGCCCAGATGAAACCTCTCAAGATCGAGCTCCCAACAGCGATGTTCGTCGGTACTCCGAAGACCATTAAGTCGGCCAACCTAGAAGCGCCTCTCAAAGGTAAGCGCGCCCCGGTTATGGTACCGCCCGGTGTTGAAAACGTGGCCATCGATGCCGATGTTTCCAGCAGTGACAGTTTCCCTATCATTGGTGAACTGGAGCTGGTCACGGACGGCGACAAGGAAGCCGCTGACGGAAGCTATGTTGAGCTTGGCCCAATGAAGCAACACGTGCAGGTTGATCTTGGCGAAACGCGTCAGGTTTTCGCTGTGGCGATATGGCACTTTCACAGCCAGGCCCGCGTTTACAAGGATGTCGTGGTGCAACTGGCTGATGATGAAGACTTCATCACGAACGTTCGTACCGTGTTCAACAATGACCACGACAACTCGATCGGTCTTGGGGTCGGTACGGATAAGGAATATATCGAAACCAACGATGGCCGCGCGTTCGCTGTGAAAGGCGAAAAGGCACAGTATGTTCGCCTCTACAGCAACGGCAGCACCTCCAGTGAAATGAATCACTACGTCGAAGTTGAAATCTACGGAAAGTAGGTCTGGGTGGTTTTTGACTTCAGGAGAAACGCAAGGCCGGTCAATGCGCCGGCCTTGTGCGTTTTTGTGGTAGGCGCGGCATGAACGTCCCTGAGAGGCTCAGTACGGTTGCTGTCTGGACTGCTTTTCTTGCTGTGGTTGTCCTTGCGTTGGTGTTCCGTGTCATCCAGTTGGATCGGCGCGTTGCACACAATGACGAAGCCAATCAAATTTACAAGACGGGTGTCCTCTATGACACCGGCGTTTATCAGTATGACGCCTATGAGCATCACGGCCCGGTGCTCTACTATCTGAGCGTACCTTTGTTGAAGCTGTCTGGCGCTGCCGGGTACGCTCAAAGCCAGCTGCCAACCTATCGCCTGCTGCCTGCCTTGTTCGGTGTCGGCCTTGTACTGCTCCTCTTGATGACGCGTCACGGATTGGGGTGGGGGGAAACGTGGGTCGCGGCACTCCTTACGGCCGTATCGACGGGCATGACCTACTACAGTCGATTCTATATTCAAGAAATCCTGGTGGTCTTTTTTACGTTTTGATTGATAGCCTGTGGATG
>JAPKCZ010000095.1 GCA_028822745.1 Kiritimatiellia bacterium
GCTCGCGACTGCTAGGCAGACTTGCTCATTGGTCTCGGTGGTGGCAGCAGCATGGATGCGGCCAAAGGATGTAACTTCATCCTGACCAATGGCGGACAGATGCAGGATTACTGGGGCGTCGACAAAGCAACGCAACCTATGCTGCCCTTCATCGCCATTCCCACGACAGCGGGGACGGGCAGCGAGTGCCAGCGCTTTGCTCTGATTTCGGATGCCGACACGCACCAAAAAATGGCCTGTGGTGACCCAAAAGCCGCCGCGCGCTGTGCCATCTTGGATCCACTACTCACCTTGACACAACCCTACTTCGTCACGGCCTGCACCGGCATCGACGCCATCGCCCACGCCGTCGAAACGGCCGTCACAAGCGCGGCAACCCCAACCTCGCTTCGCTATTCACATGAAGCATTTCGTCTATTGATTACACACATGCCCACGGTGCTCGAATCACCTGACAACGTCGACGCCCGCGCAGCCATGCAACTCGGAGCCTCGCTGGCTGGAACCGCAATCGAACATAGTATGCTTGGCGCGGCGCACGCAGCCGCCAATCCACTCACGGCACACTTCAACGTGATCCACGGGCAAGCCGTTTGCAATACACTGCCACATGTCGTGCGCATGAATGCAAAACAGGAAGCAAGCGCCAACGGTTACCGCAGCCTGATGCAGCACGCAGGACTTGTTTCCGCGGACGCCACGGCGCAGGACGCTGTCGATGCGCTACTCGCCCAACTCGACACACTCGGCCGCGCCGCCAACTTGATCGCTCCCTTTACCGAATTGGGCGTTCGTGAATCCGACGTCGAAATGTTAAGCAGCGAAGCAACTGAACAATGGACAGGCACATTCAACCCACGAGCGTTAACAGCGGCAGATTATCAAACGCTTTACCGCGCGGCACTCTGACGGAAGGGGCCCGACCATGCATCGTCACGTCACCTCTGCAATCGTTATCCTGCTGGCCGTGACCAGCGGAGCAAGTCTGGCCGCGGACTGGCCCATGTTTCGGGGCTCGCCCGACCTGAAAGGCATCTCACCAGACACACCGCCCACCGCCCCCGCCCTGCTGTGGACCTTTGACGCGGGCGACGCTATCCTATCCTCGGCTGTCATCGTAGGAAACACCCTCGTGGTGGCCGCCGAAAGCGGAAACGTTTATGCGCTGGACCCGAAAATTGGCACCGAACGTTGGCACTTTAAAACCGAGGGCACGATTGAGTCGTCTCCACTGATCTTGGATTCGCACCTTTACGTCGGGGATTCGGTAGGCAACCTGTACAAACATAAGCTTGCGAACGGCTCAAACGTGTGGACATACGCTGCGGGCGATCAGATTTTAGGTGCAATCAATTGGAACAAACCTAACGCGACCAACGGCACGCACATCCTGTTCGGCTCTTACGACTATTCGCTGCATTGCGTGGATTCGATGACAGGCAGCAACGTCTGGCGCTACGCAACGGACAACTTCATCAACGGAGCACCGGCTATTTCAGACGGCGTTGCCGTCGTCGGGGGCTGTGATGGCATGCTGCATGTTGTTGACATGAACACAGGTACCGCGCGCCACTCCGTGGTCATCGGGAACTATATTGCTGGCTCGCCTGTCATCAGCGACGGGCAAGCCTATGTGGGGCATTATGACAACGGTGTCGTGTGCGCAGACATTGTCGCCGGAAAGCAACTCTGGTCCTACAACAAGAGCAAACAGCCTTTTTTTGCAACACCTGTTCTAACACCGACCTTGGCTATCGTCGGAGGGCGCGACAGATCCGTTATTGCGCTCGATCGTAAGAGCGGCGAACTCCGCTGGACCTTCCGCACCAACGGACGCGTCGACAGTTCGCCGGTTCTGATCGGCAAACATGTCCTGATAGGCTCGGAAGATGGATTCCTGTATTTGTTGAACGCCGCGGATGGCAAGAAGGCATGGTCATACGAGGTGGGCGAAGGCATCACCGCGTCGCCATCCATCGCTAACGGCGTCATCTACGTCGGAAATCATAAGGGCACGCTCTTTGCTTTCGGCGAAAAAATCGCGCCCTGATGCACCCGCAAATTACTGAGCTACACGTCTATCCGTGCCTCGACGATGGGTGGCGGCGTGATAGGCGTTGATCGACGGGTCCGCGCGAACACGTCTCCCCAGTTCACACCTGCGGTCACACGCATCAACACACCCAATGTCACAACAGATCCAATCGCGACGGTCAGTCCAGTACTTCCTTTGATAAAGAAGCTGTATGAAAACATCACAAGAAACAGCCCTTGTCCGACGGCCGCCAATCTCGAAGGGAGACGGGGGCCCAGCGCGGCAGACAAATAGGTCGTCACGAGCCCGACCGACACAATCGCAGAAATGACGAAACTCACGTGCACGTTAAGCAAGCCAACCATATAGACGAGCAGCAAATGAAACGCAAAGAACCCGGCAGCCACAAACAGGTAGTGCATCGGGTGCACCTCGATTTTTCGCATGAGGGTCGTGGTCCCGATCAGCACAAAAAAGAAGATCAAACACACGGGCGCGAAATAGGTAATGCGCGACGTCAACGGCCAGGGTTCAGACGCTCGGGAACGACCACAGAAATGACATCCTGCGTGATGAGGTCGGACGCATTCCACTGCAGCGTTGCCCCGTCTTTGTGCGTGGTGATCGCAGAGGGGGCCAAATTGCGGACGCGCCCGGTGTGCGGTCCGGGGCGATATACCCACTCCGTCATGCCGCGACAGGCATAGGTCACCGCAAAATCACGCGTCGCCCCCGCCGCAAGTTGCACCGTTGTGTTTACTCCGGTCTTTACATCCACCGGCATAGAGAGCACTTGGCCATCCAAGGACACAGAGAAGTTGTCGAACGTTTCGGCGTTCTCCGGAAAACGAAACTCAACGAGCACATCCATCGGCGCGTCGCCGGGGTTTGTGAGCGTATAGGCCCCGTCGAATGCGACATTGTACGTCGGATACCAGATTAAGCCCTTCTTTCGGTAGTCCGCGTCCAACGTGACGACGACCGTGTTGGCCGTTGGGATCAAATCCTCACGTTGCGCGCACACCGTATCTGCCTTCGAGCGTCAGACGCATACGTCAGGGTGTCAGCGATGGCAGGTTCATCTTCGACGACAAGTATATGCTCTGTACTCATAGTTAAGCCCATGGCGAGATCAATGAAGCGTTACTTCATGCTTTCCGTTCCCGACACTCTCCGTTACGCTTCGGCATCATGAGTAAATTAGAGAAATGTTTCGAGAAGTTCCTTTGGCAATCGCGCTTCATCGTATTGCTAAGTGTTATTTTCAGCTTGATCAGCGCCGCGGCGGTTTTCGTGGTCGGCAGCATCGACATTGCCGTTCTGCTAAAGCAGGCCATTGTCGGCGAACTCAGTTCCTCGGCCTATCTCGTGGCAGGCATAATCGGCAGTATCGACCTGTACCTGATCGGCGTCGTGTTGCTCATTTTCAGCTTCGGCATTTATGAACTTTTTATATCGCAGATCGACATCGGTCGCTCTGATAAAGAAGTGCGTGTCCTCGAAATCAAGACCCTCGATGACCTCAAGAATCGCATTATTAAAGTGGTGATCATGGTTCTGGTCGTCACATTCTTCAAACAGGTGCTCGCGACGGATTATGACACGCCTTTGGACATGCTATATTTTGCAGCATCCATTTTTGCCATTTCCTTTGGCGTGTACTTCATGCACAAAGCGCACTAATGATAGCTTCTGACAGCAACCCTTTGCTTGCGTACCGGGACGCGCCGCGTTTCCAGGACATCCAACCCACGCATGCCTGCCCGGCGATTCGATCGATCCTCGAGACTGCCGAGGCGCAACTCGTTGCCCTCGAAACCGAAACCCAACCGACGTGGGAAGGATTAATGCTTCCACTGTATCGGATGATGGAACCGCTCGGCTACGCGTGGGGTCTGGTTACGCACCATCTGGCCGTAATGAATTCCGAAGAATGGCGCGAAGCGCACAAGGCCATGCAACCCGGCGTCGTCGCATTTTCGCTGCGCGCTAGCCAAAGCGATGCCGTCTTTAAGGCCATGGTCGCTTTGCGGGACGCGAACACCCCTTTGACCGGACCCCAGCGGCGGGTGCTCGACAGCAGTATCCGTGGCGCCGAATTATCCGGCGTTGCGCTGTCTGGCCAAACCAAACAGCGCTTCAACGAAATCAAAGCGCGACTCGCCGCACTATCCACCCTTTTCGCTGATCACGTGCTTGATGCGCGCAAAGCGTTTAAAATCATGCTCACTGAGTCTTCACAAATTGAGGGGTTGCCTCGTTCATTACTTACATCCATGGCCGAGGCGGCAGCCGACACGAACAATGAGGCAACCGCCGAGAACGGTCCCTGGAAACTATCGCTCGACCCGACGGTTATGATTCCTTTCCTGAAACACGCGGAGCGTGGCGACTTAAGAGAAACACTTTACCGAGCTCACGTCACTCTGGCCTCCGACGGCGAGTTCAACAATATGCCAATCCTCGAAGAAGCATTAGCACTACGATCAGAGTTGGCGTCAATTCTGAGCTATGATTCATACGCCGAGGTCAGCCTGGCGACAAAAATGGCGCAGGACATCAACGCCGTCGACGCCTTACTAGAAACGCTGCGCGCCACCGCTTACCCTCGTGCCATAGAAGAGCTGGATGACCTCAGAGCCTTTGCCGCGGAACAAGGATTCACATCCGATCTCGCGTTGTGGGACCTCGGTTATTGGAGCGAAAAACTTCGCGAACAAGAATTCAACTTCAACGACGAAACGCTACGCCCCTATTTCCAGTTTCCGCGCGTGCTTGAAGGCCTTTTTGCCCTGACCGAACGACTCTTTGACGTTCGTATCCGAGCAGCGGACGGCGACGTACAGGTTTGGCACGACGATGTGCGCTTTTTCAATGTTTTCGACGCCGATGGAAGCACGTTGGCGTCATTCTACCTGGACCCCTACAGCCGGCCGGAAACCAAACGCGGCGGAGCATGGATGGACCCGGTACGACCCCTCGACACGACCGGCGAGATGCCCACACTTCCCGTTGCCTACCTGGTTTGTAATCAGACAAAACCGACAGCAGCCCAGCCGTCGTTGATGACCTTCTCAGAGGTTGAAACATTGTTTCATGAATTTGGACATGGGCTGCAACACATGCTCACCCGCGTCGGTGAACCGGATGCGTCCGGACTTAACAATATTGAGTGGGACGCCGTGGAGCTGGCCAGTCAGTTCATGGAGAACTGGTGCTACGACAGAGACACGCTCGAGGGCTTGAGCCAACACATCGACACCGGCGCCTCCCTCCCTGAATCGCTGTTCGCCAAAATTACGGCGTCACGCAAGTTTCATGCGGGTGGCGGCATGCTGCGACAGCTCGCCTTTGCCATGCTCGACATGGACCTGCACGCGCGCTTCTCGGCGGATAAAGAACGTGCGCTAAAAGACATCGTTTCGAAGAACAATCAAAAAACACGTATCATTCCGCCTTTGCCAGAAGATCGAACGCTTTGCGCGTTCAGCCACATTTTCGCGGGTGGCTACGCAGCCGGGTATTACAGCTACAAGTGGTCCGAAGTGCTTTCAGCGGACGCCTTCGGCGCTTTTACGGAAGCGGGCAGCAATGATGCCGCGCAAAAGGAGGTGGGATTACGATTCCGAGACACCATACTATCGCTAGGCGGAGGCACGGACCCAGCTGATGTGTTCAGGCAGTTTCGCGGCAGAGACCCGGACCCCGAAGCCTTGCTACGTCAGGAAGGCCTACTCATCACGACGCCAATCTAGGCATCCGCCTTTGCTGCTCGCGCCGTCCAGCTGGCAATGGGCTGGCTAACGCGTGCGTAGTGCGCCTGCTCATCACTCATGTTGGACGGATCCGTATACCAATCGACATGCTTCAAGGTATAAGGGCGATCGAGCCGCATCGCGGGCGTGATAGCCAACACATCGGCGCTTCGGCGGTACATAGCAAAGGTTGTATCCACCCAGGCTTCAACACCGATATCGCCAACACGTGCGGCTTGTGGTTCCCAGAACCGAGATTCCCAGGCCAGCACCTTCTCTCGAAGGGGGTACGTCTCGGGAATATCCTTTATTTCAAGCGAGGCGCCAACCATGTTGACCTCAGGATATTTCACCAACGCCTCGTGCATGCGTCCAAGAATATCCGTCGGCGTCGTCGCGTAAGGCACAAGATCAGGGTCCGTCACGACGATATTTTCACATACGCTCAGGTCTTGCGCTGCATCTTGAACCCCTTCCAGCCCACTGTTGTACCCCAAACGCACAACCGACACGCCGGCCGTGCCGACGAGATCACGATAGTAGGCCAAGAGCGGTTCATAGGAAGAGGCATTGTCCAAAATGACGATCCAGACAGGTGTATCCAGATGCTGTAGCCACTGGATCAAGGTGCGAAGCGAATCCAGGCGATTGAAATTGTTGATAATCACAGGGATTGCGCCCTCGGGCACTTTCGCGGAATCAACCAGTTGCCGAAAAGACGTACCCACCGCCGATCGGACGTCGGAAGAATTACAGCGGAAGCGCAGGAAGCATTTACGCAGACGCCACAAGAAACAGTATGTTGCCCACTTGAGTCGTCCGGCATCAAAGCGTGCTTTGAGGTTACACAAGGTCGGATCCCCAGGGTCGAGCACGACGCGTTCAACAACGCTAAGTCGTTTCGATGCTTCCGCCGACGTAGCGTCACTCATGGTTGGGCCTGATCGGCGTCAAGCGTATGCTTTCGCCATGCCATCAGTTGCGCGTGCATTTCTGAATGCACGGCAAACATTTCCGCGATTATGGCGTTCATATCCTCTGGCCCAACGGAAGCGCCATCACTCAACGTGACAAGCGTTAAATCGTTTTCGCTGGCCCACTCTTCCTGTTTGAGATCAATCATCGTCAATAGATCCCCTCGAGAACTGTTCCACTTATACCTGAAATATTTTTTTAAGCCCTGCACAGGATGCTTCAGCCCTTCCTTTGTAAACCCCCGCGGCGTCCAGCCAGCATGCTCGGGGAACGGAACGCGCGGAAACGGCATCGCGCGAGTGTCCACGCCCGTCGCTGCAAAATCACCCGCACGGAGCATGGTCGACAACCAGACGGCGGCGTCGCCCGTCGGCGATACCACTCGCCAGACTTGCAACGGCCGACCCGAATCAAGAACCGCAGGTGGTAGCAGCTCTACGCCCTTGTCGCCATCCCCCACCCGCGTCGATGCAAA
>JAPKCZ010000768.1 GCA_028822745.1 Kiritimatiellia bacterium
GTTTGATGCATGAGGGTTCATTCGTTATGACGTGCAGCACAGTCGATATTGGTGAAGACATAGATCACAAGGTTCCCGTCTTTGGGGCAACCTCCATTCTGGGATTCAATTTATGCCGTCTTTTCGCGGACCGGTTTCACGCCTACATTCCCGCCCGAAAAACGGGGCGCGACGACATGCCATCGTCGACACTTCTACTAGAAGATTCGGACTGGATTCGTGATACTCTGGCGGGGCATTCGTCTTCGTTGCTCATCTATACCCACGCCATTTGTCATGTCGGCAACTGCGAAAAGAACCCTGACTGGGCCTATGAGATTAATGTAAATCATATACGGCGGTTGATGGGCGTTTTGCCGGAACAGCACCGATTGGTCTATGTGTCATCCGACCATGTGTTTGGCGAAGATGGCTGTTATTCGGAACAGTCCACGCCTTGCCCGATCAGTGTATACGGGGAAACACGCGTTGCAGCCGAGGAACTGGTCCTGGGGAGAGCCAATACACTTGTCATTCGACATGGGCTACCCGTCGGTCCCTCCTTCGATGGGCGCACAGGACATCTGGATTGGTTGCGATATCGCAGTGAAAACCAACTTCCGTTGACCTTGGTTGAGGACGAGGCTCGCTCCGCTGTGCCGATCGAAGCGCTGTGTGAACGTGTGGTCGCTTTGGCGCATAGCGATGAATGCGGTATACGTCATGTGCCCGCGACACGCTTGGTTTCTCGACCAGAGTTGGCCAAGGTGTTGAGTCAACGTCTCAATATTTCACCGCAGTTCGGGCGCACGACGCGCGCGCAGCAATCGGCGCCTCATCTCGGACGCATCGCGTTGCGAACGGACTATGCAGGTCTATTATCTGAACCCATTGTCAGCGCGGCCGATTGTCCGATGATTGGCTGAGCGGTTTCTGAAACGGTGGGTGATGTGCTGGTGTTAGGTGTCCAGACGAATCAGGTTGTCTTGGGCCAGAGCCTGAGAGGCGAACGACCGACGGGCGGCCTCATCGTCGATGACGTTGTTGAGCGTTGTATAAGCGAAGGTGTTCATGACGCGGTTGTGCGCGGATGTATTGGGTGCTGATGCGTGCACGCAGATCGCATCATGAAACGCGACATCGCCAGGTTCCATAACCACCGGCACGGCGTCGTAGGCATCGAGGCCACCCGGAAGCCCCATGTTAAAGCCCGTCGCCTTTGAACCCGACCAGGCGTTCATGCAGTTCTTCGGTCTGTGCTTTGATTTCAGCAACGATTTCAGGAGCCACAAATCCCTTAACCAGAACAAATCCATTTTCCTGGTAGTGGGCAACGTCTTCGGCTGAGAGTACTTTGGGTTCTGAATGCATTTTGTCCTCTGTTGTCTGTTGAAAATCCGAGTCATAATAGTTGGACTGAATAATGAACGCAAACGAAAGGCATGCTTGTACCTATCCATCCTTCTGGATGATCGACGCTTGTCACTGTCATAGTGCCTTGCTATGGTACGCAGCTTCTTTCGGGAGAGGTGTCAGAGTGGCCGAATGAGCACGCTTGGAAAGCGTGTGTACCTAACGGTACCGCGGGTTCGA
>JAPKCZ010000096.1 GCA_028822745.1 Kiritimatiellia bacterium
GAACGTAGCCTGAGCTCGCCGAGACTGAATTGATCAAACTAGACAAGGTCAATGCCCCGGCGCCGCGCGACGTGAGTTTCAAAAATTCACGCCTATTGTATGGATTAGTATACATAGATAAACTCCTTTGAATTCAGCAATGCGAATGCGATTCGCTCAAGCGCAGTCTCTGAATTTTCGATACTTTTGTAGTAACGGGTAAGCCGATCCTTTTCGACCATTTTCGGAACTCTTGCGTAGGCATCCATATAGAGCGTTTCGATCGCGTCATCGACTGAGCCGCCTATGTTTTTCGATCGCACCTTTCGAGCCCACTCTTTGGCTGCGTTCTGAACAAACACTCCGTTCATCATGGACAAGGCTTGGGCGGGTACGTTTGTGCGGTCCCGCTGGCTCACCGTGGTCGTGGGAATAGGTAGGTTGAAGGTCGTTAAAAACGCGTTCAGCTGATTGCGTTTGGTTTTGGCGTAGACGCCGCGTTGGAATTCAGTGCGAGCCATGCTGTTAACCGAATCCATTATCGCTTCTGCATCCAGGCGTCGCGGCGTGTAGAAAGAAAGGAGTGTGTTTTCCGGATCGCGTTCACGGGCCGCTTGGGTCGCGCTACTCGAAGATCGAAAGGTTCGACTGAGCATCATTTCCCTGAGTGCGGTTTTTACGGACCCATCGTTTTTTTCGAAATTGAGAGCAAGGTAATCAAGTAATTTCGGATGGGTGGGTTCCTTGCCGAGCCGTCCGAAGTTGTCGGTCGATGCGACAATGCCTCGGCCGAACACATAGCACCAGAGTCGATTCACCAAAACACGCGATTTGAGGGGGTTGTTTTTGCCCGCTATGTCTTCGGCTAGCTCAAGTCTGCCGGAGTTTTGATTGCTGTAGGGCTTGTTGCTAAAAACCTCCAGGAATCGTCTTGGCACAGGATCGGCTTCGTTTTTAGGATCGCCGCGAACGAGTAGGGGTTGGTTGATGATGTCGCCTTCGAAAATTCCAGGAGCGCGCGTCGGCTCGGGAATCTCGTTTTCAAGTTTTCGGTATTCGCTGAACAGGGACGCGATATTGTCTGGAAGCGAATCGAAGCGATTGGGCAGGATATTGAATCGAACAAAAACGCCCAGATATTGAGCTTGAGCGTCGCTTGTTTCGGATTGCTTCCAGGCGATGATTGATTCTCTGAGCGCTTGCTCATAGGCGTTTATTAGAGATGGGCGATCTTGAATGGTTGGCTCGTCTTTTAGCACGACGTATAATGGATTTCCTAATTCCTTTAGTTTGACGTTTCCGCCAATGAGGTCGGTAACGCCAAACCAGGATCGACCTTCGCGCCTCCCTACAGGTTTATCGCCCATCGTCGTGACCTGGAAATGCACCTGCTCTCCATTCCAAAATTTGTACTTATTGAATGTGAGCCATTGCATTGAACCGCTATTGGCGTGGCTGTATGGATGAAGACCTTGTGAGAGCGGGTAGTTTCGGGCGGACATGCGAACGGCTCCCTCTTTACCTATCGCTCGCATGTAGCTCCAATCTCCAGCGGCGACATAATTTGGAGACGCCAAGGTTCCAGTATGCTTGTCCGATATAAGGTGACTGTAAATGCCTGCTGGATATATTCCCGTTATCGCATTAACACCATCACCCGCAATCGCGTAAGCACCCGGAGGGCTTACTTGGCGTGTGAGTCCGTTTCCGTTTTGATACCAGGAATCCAGCGTTTTCTGATCTCGTAAATCGGCGTAGAACGTGGCGTTCTTTTTAGCGGTTTCTGTTTCGTTGAGATCTTTTTCGTATTGTCTGATTTGGCTGTTCCATTTTTCAGCGAGAGCCGTTGCGGATTCGTCTTTCCACCGATAAAGAGGGGCGAAGGTATGGTAGATTCCCGTTCGGTCCATCTCTTTTTTAAGCATGTTCGAGGAACGCTCGGTTTCATCCGTTGAGCGGTTCTTTTTCTGTTTGTTTTCCGCTTTCTTGCGTTCAGCGATGCGTTCCGTCTCCTGTTTGGTTTGAAAAATGGGGAACGCAGCGAGTTGCTCGATAGCGACATCCACGTTTTCTAGCCAATAGTCCGCCATGGGTTTGCGAATGCGGCTCTTTAGTTTGACCAACGCGTCTCTGTTTAAAGATTGTTTCTCGTCCGTATTGACATCGCGGGTACCGGGACGATTGCTGGCCAGTATCCCATACAGTCGGTAGAAATCCTTTTGGCTGATGGGGTCGAATTTATGATTGTGGCAGCGGGCGCAGGATACGGTCAGTCCGAGCATGGCCTTTGACATCACATCGATTTGATTGTCGATAGTGGCGATTTGCTCTGCGTAGGCATCGGTGACTCCGAAACCGTGAGGAACCATTCGCAAGTGAGCGGGGCCGATCGCGGATTCATTCAAACCAAGTGCTTCGTTTATACGGGGCTTCTTCAATAGATCGCCGGCGATGTGTTCGCGTAGCAATTGGTCGTACGGGACGTCGTTGTTGAGAGCGCGAATGATGTAGTGGCGATAGGCGTTGGCATACGGAAGTGTTGGGTCGCCTTCACTACCGTGGGATTCCGCGAATCGATACCAATCCATCCAATGGCGTGCCCACCGTTCGCCAAACGCTTCAGAATCGAGCAGGGAATCGATTAAAACGCGGTAAGCTTGCTCGGAGGGATCGTTGACGAATTCCTCAACCACGTCGGCCTTGGGGGGCAGCCCTGTAAGAATGAGATGCGCTCGACGGACGAGTACGTGCGACGAGGCTTTGTCTTGAGGTTCCAGGCCCTGATCATCGAAGGCTTTGAAAATGTATCGATCGATGGGGTTTGGGTTCCATTCGCTATTTGTAATTTTTGGCGGTTTGGATTTTTGGAGTGGTTGGAATGACCACCACTGACGGCGTTTGTCCAAAAGTGTTTCCCAGGAAACCGCGTTGTCTAAGTCGAGCTGAGTGGGTTTCTTCGTGCGCGGATCGGGAGCGCCCATGGAGACCCATTCTTCGAAATCTCGAATGACGGCGTCCGCAAGCTTGGGAGCCTTCGAGGGCATTTCCAAATCCTCCTCGTGACGAATGGCCCAGATGAGCGGACTTCGAGCAGGATCACCGATTTCAATGATACGTCCGTTCTCGCTGCCAGCGAGTAAGGCGTCTCGGTAATCCAGGGCAAGGCCGGCCTTGGATTTGTTGACGCTATTATGGCATTCGTAGCAATGCTCCGCCAATACCGGACGAATCTTTGATTCGAAAAACTCGATTTGGTCAGGTGGGATGTCCGAAAAGGCTCGGGCAACCAACAAGGGTAGTAATAAATAGATCCAGAATTTCATTTTCGTCTCTTCATTGCGGAATAGATCCTACTTGCGTGGTGGGGCGTGTGCAAACTACTTGAGCGTTTTCTCCGAAACCGTTGTCTTCCGTTTGCCTTGGATCTTGCTGATTTCTGACGCGGTCCGCGCGACGCTCGCAGCGTCTAAGAGCACCGTGTAGGAGAGTTGGAACTGCCGTGATTGGCCTGCCTTCAGGGTCGGGACTCGGCCTGCTTTACGCTCAAAGTTCCGAGTGGTGGGGAAGCTTGTCGTGGGTTCAAGCCCGGTCACGTAGCCGTCGTGCAGGGTGTCGGTGTTCTTCCATAGAGCGAAGTTCGGCAGCTGCTTGATGTTGTATGAGCAGGCGATGCCGCGGTCGCCTTTGGCGTTCTTCAGCATGACGGTCGTGTTGCCCTTCTTGTCACCGTATGGAACGAGGCAATAGACGGTTTCGCCGTAGCCTTTTGTGGGACCTTTGTAGGTGGTCCAGTTTTTCACTTCGGCGGGTTTGTTGGCTGCGTCGTCAAAAGGGGTGACCGTGTTCACGGCCGCGACAAACTCCGAGCCCTTTTCGAGAAGAGGGGGGCCGAAGTTGGCGTGATAAATGAGTTGGAATTCTCGGTCATAGTCACTGAGGTTGGTAACCTCGTCGTTGAGACTAAAGGTCGCGGAGCCTGGCGTTGTATTGATTTCTGTCCATGCCTGGTAGTCGGCAAACTTGAAAGAGGTCTCATTGACTTGTCCGCGAATACGAATGGTGTGTGGCGCGTCGGTGTCGACCGAAACCACCACGATGGATGCGGGGATGTTCCCGGCTTTGCCGTGAAGCGTGAGCAGGCGTCCATTGTCGTCGCCGGGGTGACCGGCCCACTGATAGCCGCAGCGAACCATCATCTCGTTGAATCCATCGAGCCAGCCCAGCCCACCGTTGTCTTCGAGATTGATAAAGGCGGGGTTCACGAGGTCTTTCACGGGAGAATCCCATCCGAGGCGAACATCGCTGCAGGTAACGCGGTAAATACTCATGCCGCGTGTGGGAATTACGGAGAACGTGAGTTTCCCGTTATCGACTTCGATGACCTCGACGCCTTCTTCTTTACCGCCATGCAGTGTGTACTTGCGGATGGACCAAGCGGGGCCATCGGTCATGCCCAGGTCTTTGCTCGACAGGTTAAAGGATTCGACGTGGATGCCCTGAGTGGTGTCGGTCAGAACGAAACGTTTCGTTTCGGCCATCGCAGTGGTCAGGGCGGCGAGTGTGATGAGCAGTGTCGTTAGTTTTATCGGTAATGTCACAGGGTGATCCTCCATGTGTGGTTGTTAGTCTAAGAGCCCACGTAAAAATTACTTCAGATTTTGGCCGCCGATGCATCCCGCCTGGCGGCGTTGCGAAACCTCGAAATATGTCCATATTCCTGCGTTTTCGCGCCTTGCCAGGCGGGCGTCTCGACACCCAAACCTGTGAAGTTATTTCTGCGCGAGCCCTAAGTTGAGTACGTCGTGTAGTGCATCGCGCATGACATCGGGGTTTGCATCGACGCCGGTCCAATAGTCGATGTTGATACGACCTTGATTCACGAGCATGCCAATGCCGTCGATGGTCGTGCAGCCCGTCGCCGCCGCTTCCCGAAGAAAGGGTGTATTTGGGGGATTAGGAATCACGTCTGCCGCGATCATGTTGGATGTGAGTGTTGTCGCGTCGACGGCGACACGATCGTTTACATTGGGAAACAGGCCTATGCACGTAGCGTTGATGACAATGTCCGTATCCGCGGGCAGGGCATAGTCACCCTCCCACTTCACGTACGCTGCGCTTGCGGCGGTTTTTTCGTTAAGTATCGCCACGATTTCTTTCCCGCGCTCTTCGTTACGATTCACAATCGTAATGTGCGTGGCGCCGTTGAGCGCGATCTCGACAGAAATCGCCCGGCTTGCGCCTCCCGCACCAAAAATAACCACGCGTTTTCCTTTGGGAGTTGTGATCTCCTCAAGGGCTTGTACAAACCCTTTTCCGTCGGTGTTTTCGCCGATCCACTTCCCCTCTCGTTCGACGACGCAGTTTACCGCGCCCATGACTTCGGCTGACTCGCCGAGACCGTCGAGGTGTTCGATTACCGCCACTTTGTGCGGCAAGGTACAGTTGAAGCCTTTGTAGCCCATGGCTTTGACGCCCGCGAAGGCCGCATGCAAATTCTCGGCAGGGACATGTGTGGTGACATAGCGCCATTTGAGATTGTGATGATTGAAGGCGGCTTCCATCATCGCTTCACTGGGATTCTCCCAGATCGGGTCGCCGAAACAGCCGACGAGTTCTTTCTTGAAATTGGTGTTATCTGTCATGCGGGTGGTTCCTTTTTTTTAGACCGAGTAAAACGGTCAACATTCAGCCAGGCAATTTCGCCCTTTTTTGCCTTATCGACAACGATCGCGAGCACAATCACGCATCCCATCACGATCATTTGCATGTAGTCAGCGAGGCTCAATAGGTTCATGCCGTTTCGTATGACGACGATGATGGCGCAGCCGATGAGCGTCCCGAGGATGCGTCCTTGCCCACCCATCAGGCTTGTTCCGCCCACGACGACAGCGGCAATGACATCCAGTTCGAGGGATACGCCCCAAACCGACTTCCCTGATTTAAATTCGGTTGCCATCATCACGCCCGCGATTCCTGCGAGCAGGCCGGTGATGGTATAGACGGTAAGCAGTACGCGTTGGACGGGAACGCCCGACAGGCGCGCCGCTTCTTCATTGCCACCGATCGCGTAGATGTGTCGACCGAGTATGGTTTTGGTCATGACAAAGTGGGCGATAGCATAGAGCACAATCATGATCACGACGGGTGACAGCACAGTCGTGGAGGTGCCGGGAATGGTGACGTTCCAAAGCGAGGCCAGAATATCGGTGGGCATCCCAATAATGATCTCATTGTGAGCCATGGCTTTGGCGAGCCCGCGCGCCACCAACATCATGGCGAGGGTTGCGATAAAGGCGGGCATTCTAAAGGCGGTTGTGAGTAAGCCAGAAATGGAGCCCATCAGTCCGCACAGCAGGATGCCGCCGGTAAACGCGAGCAGCACCATTCCGGTGGAGGCTTCTTCGCCACCGAAATTACGAATCAGGAGGGTGCTGGCGATGGCGGAGACCGCGAGCAGGCTTCCGACGGATAGGTCGATGCCGGCGGTAATGATCACCATCGTCATTCCTATCGCAATAATGGCCATCCGTGCCATCTTTTGCGGGACGTTGGCCAGGTTGCTCGGCTTTAGGAAGCTGGAGCGTTTGGTTGCGATCGGCACACTTATGGGCACGTGTTCAAGCGCAGGAATTGTTTCAAAAAATGTATAGGCGCTTGTCGTTCGGCTGCATATAAGTGCCGCTACAGCGCCGTCGGTATTTTCGAGTGCCGTGACGATGGAGGTCCTCAGCTCGGGGGGGGTATCGCCAGCAACCACTGCCAGGACGCGATCGCTGTGCTCGGCCATGACTCTGTTGAAGCCTTGCGCGAGACGGGTTTCGTCCCCTGACGTTCCGGTGACGAGCATGCAACGACCTTGATCGTGTGACGCAAGGAAGTCCCTTGCCAGGGATTCGCCTGCAAAGCTGCCTTCGACGGGTTGCTCTTTTATTGTCGCGAGGCTGAAAGCCGCCACGATCAGGATGAGCACGAACAGCATGCCGTAGTTGGCCGTAAAGCGGGACAATGCGAGTTTGAATGCGGGCTTTGTCATGGTTCTTAGTGGATCGCGTAGTCCAATAACGCCTCTTGTGTGGTCGATGCGACGTCTGTGACTTCGCCAGAAATTTCGCCGTTTCGCATGACGATGATGCGATCCGACATGCCGATGACCTCGGGAAGTTCAGAGCTGATCATGATGATGGCTTTTCCCGAGGCGGCGAGCTTGTTCATCAACATATAGATTTCGTATTTGGCACCGACATCGATACCGCG
>JAPKCZ010000769.1 GCA_028822745.1 Kiritimatiellia bacterium
CCGCGCGTTGAAGGTGCTGGGCAACCTTATGGTCCCGCGGGCGAGTAGCTCCGCAGGACTCTACCCCAATATGTTCAATGCCGGTCCTCCTTTCCAAATTGACGGTAACTTTGGCGCTACGGCCGGCATGGCGGAGCTCTTGATGCAGTCACACCTGAGCACGCCCGACCACCTGCGCATTCTGGATTTGTTGCCGGCACTGCCGCAGCGCTGGGGCTCCGGGCGCGTGAGCGGATTGCGGGCACGTGGCGGCTTTACGGTGGATATGAGCTGGGAGCACCATCGCCTCGTTAGCGCCACGATCACTGCCGATCGCGATAGTTGCGCCATGCTGCGTTACAGTGGCAAAGAAGAGACCGTGACGTTTGTTGCCGGCGAGGTGAGAGAGGTCTTTAGTCAACCGGAGTCACTGTTCTCGGAGGTGTGAGAGAACGGTGGACGCCGCATGGGGAGTGGATTGACCCGGTGACCCGTGACCTGATGACGCCGAGGGTTGAGCCCTCGATTCGGAGCGACAGCGAAGCATCCATCCCTTGCGCATAAACCTGCAATCCGTAACGTGCCTGCTCTTGTTTCTACGCTGTCGCAAGCGGTGTTCGGCGTGGAGAGGTCATGGCTTAAGCCCGCATGGAGTGGGTAGGAGGATCATTAGATGTCGAACTACGATGAACTCGTTGAACTGTGTAACGAATTCCGCCAGCATGCGGAGCCGGATTTCAGCCAAGGCCCGGCTGACTACAGCGATGAGGCCATGGCGGCACAAATCGCGGCATTGCCCGACTTCCGGAAGCGGCTTGAGTCGATAGAGTCGACCGGATGGCCTGTCTCGGAACAGGTGGACTACGAAATTGTGCGTGGTGAGATGAACGGCATGGAGTTCGATCACCGCGTGCTCCGTCCCTGGAAGCGGCGCCCCAGCTTCTATGCGACCGTCAGAATGGGACCCAGCGATGTGCCCAAAGACGAGGTCGCAACTGTTTCGGATGTGCTGCGTCATTACAAATATGAGTTTCCGCTCAGTGCCGAGGCCAAGCGGGAATACCAGGCGAAGCTGAAACGCATTCCCGGCCTGCTGGAGCAGGCCAAGCAGAACCTGGACCAGGATGCGAAAGATATGTACTTCTTTGGTATCCGTCAGAAGCGTAGCGAGGTCGGTGCGTTCGAGGCGATCATCAAGCAGTTCGGCGAGGTGCATCCGGAGCTGGTGCCCGATGTTGAGAAAGCCAAGGCCGCGACGGAGAACATGGTCGAATGGCTCGAGAAGCGTCATCACGATATGCCCGACTCCTACGACGGTATTGGCGAAGAAGACTTCGACTGGTACATGGCCCATGTTCACTTTGTGCCCTTCACGTGGAAGGAACAGCGAAACCTGGTCCGTCGTGAGCTGGAGCGTAGCTGGACCAGCCTGGCTCTTGAAGAGCAGCGGAATCGGGCGCTACCCCAGCTTGAACCGGCCGCTACCCGGGAAGAAGCACAAGCGCGGTCAACAGCCGACCGGCAGGCGTTCTTTGATTTCTTGCGCGAGAACATCTTCACGGTGCCCGACTACATGACGTTGGGCGATCAGG
>JAPKCZ010000770.1 GCA_028822745.1 Kiritimatiellia bacterium
TGGGTGCTGTCGCTTCATCCTAAAAAGAGCAGTTAAAATCACCACGAAGAGCACGAAATGCACGAAGATTGAGAAATTGGATAGTTCCGCGTCCCTTGGCAGGGATCAACATCGCTCACGGACACACCCGATTGGTGTCGAGAAAAACGCGCAAAATATATCGCAAGCCAGTGCCCTTGCGTGCGTTGCTTCATGGTCTTCGAGTCCTTCGTGGTGTCAACTGCTCTTTCTAGGTTCATCTTCGGATATCTTACGAAAATGCTGGTTTCCGGTATCGGATGTACTATTTTGAACTAGGAATAGTCGATTCGATCAGAAAGCAAGGAAGCCACACAGATGTCCGAGAATATACCACGACCTGAACACCCACGTCCGCAGTTTGTGCGCGAGCAATGGGTCAACCTGAACGGGCCATGGACCTATTGTTTCGATTTCGGCAAGTCCGGCATGGACGCCAGCCGCGCGCTTTTTAACAGCCAGGGATTCGATGAGGCCATCACGGTGCCTTTCTGTCCCGAAAGCGAGTTGTCGGGCGTGGGTCATACCGATTTCATTGAGGCGATGTGGTATCACCGCGAGGTGTCGATCCCGGCCGATTGGGATGGGCGTCGTGTTCTGCTGCATTTCGGCGGCGTCGACTACGAATCCGAAATTTTCGTCGATGGAAAATCGGCTCTGTTGCATGTTGGCGGCAGCGCCTCCTTTACCGTCGATATCACGCGTTTCGTCAGCTCCGGGAAAAACCATCATCTTGTCGTGCGCGTCAAAGATGAGCAGCGACACCCCGATGGGCAGGCCAGTGGCAAGCAATCCTATCAATTTAAGTCCGCCGGATGCAGCTACACGCGTACGACAGGTATTTGGCAAACCGTTTGGCTCGAGGGTGCACATCCGCAAGGCTTGCAGGATGTCCATGTGGTGCCGGACCTGGACGGAAAACGCTTTGTGGTCACGCCGCGGTTCTGGGGGGATCCATGTGGGATGACCTTTAACGTGGACGTCCGTGCCGAAGGGCGTGTTGTTGCCAACGCGTCGGCGGTGGCACTCCAGGGCGGGAGTCTAGCCCTTGATCTGAGCGAATCACGGCCATGGTCGCCTTCGGATCCGTTTCTCTATGACATCACCTATACGTTGACGACCGCCGGTGGCGATGTCGTTGAGTCCGTCGACAGTTATGCGGGCTTGCGCAAAGTGCACATCGATGGGAACCGCGTTTATCTCAACAACGAACCGCTGTACCAACGGCTGGTGCTGGATCAGGGCTTTTATCCGGACGGCATCTGGACGGCGCCGAACGACGCTGCGCTCAAGCGCGATATTTTGCTGTCGATGGAGGCAGGCTTTAACGGGGCGCGCTTGCACCAGAAGGTTTTCGAAGAACGTTTTCACTACTGGGCCGACACGCTCGGCTATCTCACGTGGGGTGAATATTGCTCTTGGGGTTGTGACCCGAACAAGCCCGCGTCGACAGGAAAGATGTTGGCGGAATGGCGCAGCATTGTGGTGCGCGATCGCAATCATCCGTCAATCATTGCGTGGACGCCATTCAACGAGACGAGCAGCGTTTCG
>JAPKCZ010000771.1 GCA_028822745.1 Kiritimatiellia bacterium
CAGAATCGTGCCGGCGTCACGTTTGTCGGCGCCAAACAAAAGCCGCATCGTTTCCGTGCGGCCAGCGCCCACGAGGCCGGTGAAACCGAGGACTTCGCCTGCGCGGACTGAGAACGAAACGTTGTTTACGTTTTTGGCGCACAGGCCCTTGGCTTCTAGTCGGACAGGGCCGGGCTGATGGTGTTCCTTGGGGAATTCCTTGTCGACACTGCGGCCGACCATCATCTCGATCATGGTTTTGCGATCCATTTTAGAAATAGGGCGAGTGCCAATGTGTTGCCCATCACGAAGGACCATGACGCGATCAGCAATTTCAAATATTTCGTCTAAGCGATGGCTGATATAGACAATGGCAATCCCGTGGCTCTGGAGATCGCGTACGATGCGGAAGAGGCCAGCCACTTCGACAGGTGTGAGGGCGGCACTCGGCTCATCCATCACAAGGATACGCACATCGGTGGCAAGCGCCTTTGCGATTTCGACGACTTGCTGCTCCGCGGTGCTAAGTTCGCCGCAGGGGGTGGCGGGGTCGATCGTCACGCCGATCTTCGCGAGCAGATCACGAGAGCGTTTGTCCTCCTCCGCCTTGTCAATGATGCCGCCTTTGTGACGTTCGCGACCGAGAAAGATGTTTTCGCGAACCGTCAGATGTGGGACCAGGTTGAATTCTTGATAGATGATGCCGATGCCTGCGGTCTGGGAGCTCAGCGGGGAATCGATATCCACGACGTCACCCTCGATAGCAATCTGACCCTCGTTGGGTTGGTGAGCGCCGCCGAGGGTCTTGATCAAGGTGCTCTTTCCTGCCCCGTTTTCACCGACCAGCGCCAGAACCTCTCCGTGTCTCAGCTCCAAGTCGATTCCTCGGAGTGCGTAAACGCCAGGGAATCGCTTATGGATTCCCGTCATAGAAAGGAGCGGAGGGGCGGCAGCGATCATCGAGGGATCCTATTTTAGCTCAGGATCGTTCTTTGCGTCCTCTTGATAATAGAGCGACGTTTGAATCAGGATTTCCTTCTCGACCGTTTCGCCGTTGAAGTACTTCACGACTTGCTGCACCGTTTTTCTGCCGAGCTCCTTAGGGTACTGGATTGGGTCCGCAAAGATGCGTCCGTCTCGGATGGCGATTTTGCCCATCTTTTGTCCGTCGAACCCGACGACCTTAATGGAGCCCTGTTTTTTAGCGGCTTCGATGGCCACGACCGCTCCGATGGCTGACGGATCGTTAATCGCAAACACGGCGCCGAGGTTCGGATGGGCATTCAGGGCATCTTCGCAGGCGAGTTTGCTCGCGTCCTGGTCCGCTTTTCCGGGCAATTCTGCAACGATTTTGATCATGGCCTCAGGGTTGGCCGCATTCCATTCAGTGAGCTTCTCCTTCAAGCCTTGTACGCGAAGCAGGCAGGAGTGCGCATCGTCGTAACTCGGCACCAAGATCTCGCCGCCCTTGTTGTCGAGGGCTTTGATAATCGCTTCGCCCGCCAGTAGGCCCCCGCTGAAATTATCCGTCATGACGTTGCAGGTAACGATCGCATTGGTGTCTGTACAGCCTGTGTCGGC
>JAPKCZ010000772.1 GCA_028822745.1 Kiritimatiellia bacterium
GTTGTTCTGCTCCAAACAACATGTGGGGCTTACGTAAGACTTACGTAAGGAGGCGCCTCATCTCATCACGGGCTTCGCTCTTCTTCTCCTTACCGGTACTCAGCTCATACTGCTGTCCGTTGATTTGGAATCGCGCATACCAGTTCGGTCGATCTTTTCGCTTCTGCAGTGTTGCCACAAGTCATTTCCTGTTGCACGAAAGCCCTGCACTTCCTCGCCATTTCCTACTAGTATCCTGACCCCAGAAAAGGCAGAACTCAAGAAAAAGTGGTGGGCAAAACCGTGGGCACCTGGATGCCACAGACGCAACGCGGACCAAAAGAGATGCTGGGTGGTAATATAAAACACTAAGCCCCAAAGACCCTATGTCTATTGGAGCCAACGAGGAGATTCGAACTCCTGACCTGCTCATTACGAGTGAGCTGCTCTACCAGCTGAGCTACGTTGGCTTATCGTGATCGGAAACGCGCAAATATAGGGAATTGTGCGTAAAAGTCAAGATCTCGGAGTGAACTTCCTTGAGCGCGATTCGGCAGCGAGCAGAACAACCCATGCTGCACTATTCAATCTGCAGGTCCGCAACATGAACGGCATTGCGTTTGACGTTTCGGCCTCGAACGCTTTTTCCAGCAAGCGCATAGCGTTTTTGAGTCTGTACGCTATACAGCCCAACCCACAACTGACAAGGTCCTGACGGCAACCCTGCGGGTACTTGTTTCACCACGGGAATATGTAATCCCTCGTCGCCCACCTGTGTGCGCGTCAAGGGATGATCAAATACCGCCACCACGCCACCATTGGCATCGAGTACATGAACGAGGAATGCCAATTGACCAAATGCATCTAATTTCGCGCCTTGCACGTCGATTGTGGACTCCAGCACACAGCGTTCGCCCGACACGAGTGTCGATGGAAGACGAAGCGCTTTAAGATGCAAACCGTTTTTCCAGCGCACGCCATTTTCTGGCAAAATGTTTGGCGAATCTACCAGCTCGGTTGGAGCACGCCGCTGCGCTAGCCAGTCAGGCCCTGCCTCGCCAGCTTTTACATCTTCGATCGCCTTTAAAATGAGTTCTGGATCAGGTCGTACAGACCATCGAATGAGCGACACCGAGCCAGGCGCGGCTTCCAGAGGAACCTTTAAAGAAAAGGGCGCGAACGCTTTGGTAAATGGAATGCTCAGCGTGTTGTAGCCTTGCGTGACGTCGAACACCTGTCGGGCCTCAAAGGCATCACTTAACCCGGACGCATCTGCAAACGCAACGGTCAGTTGATTCGTCTGCAGGTACCCTTCAACGTCGCAGCTCAGCACGTATGCACCAGCGGGCAGATGCAGATCAAGTGACAACACCCCACCCTTATGCCCGCCGACAAAACGATGCTCCCCATTATTTTCAACGAAGCGCGTCCGGCCGACCCACGTCGTCAATGCGCTGGTCCGAAATTCGTCAATGTAAGGTAAGCGGTTGGTCTCACCACCAAAGAATGCGAAGTGTTGTCGTTCCTGCTCTGAGGTCATGACTGAAATATTAGCAAAGCCCAAGCTGGCATGCGCCTCAA
>JAPKCZ010000773.1 GCA_028822745.1 Kiritimatiellia bacterium
CGACCAATGTTGGTGTTCGACGCTAACGGACAGGAACGTTGGCGGATACTGAATGCCACCAATGCCCGCTATCTTCGCCTCCAACTACCCGGCCATTCGTTGGCGCTGGTGGGCACGGACGGGGGCCCGCTCGAGCGTGCGCAGATGGGCCTGCGCGAGATTCTCGTCGCCCCCGCGCAACGCGTCGATGTGGTCGTGCACGCCACCGGCCAACGCATGTCGCCTTCGCCGCTGCTTGCTGCTCCATACAACCGCGGCAAGATGGGCGGTGCTGCTGAAGACGCACCGGTTCAACTCCTCGACGTTATTTTTAGCACCGTTCGTGCAGCCAGCCGGCCAACGTTGCCGCCGATCCTGCGCACATGGCCGCAATGGCCGGCCGCTGCCGTTCAGAAGCGCGTCGTCATGAGCGAGTCGGCATCGACAACGAAGGGACAACAGGAGATGCAATTTCTTATGAACGGGAAATTGTTTGCCATGGACCGCGTTGATCTCACCAGCGAGATGGGCGTCACGGAAGAGTGGACGATCGTCAACGACTCTGACATGGACCATCCCTTTCATATTCACGGCACACAGTTTCTCGTGGTCGAACGGGAAATCAGCGGCCGAATCCGCAAGGAATCGTTTCGCGCACTCTATGACACGGTCAACCTGAAATCCCAGGAAACGGTGCGAATCAAGATTGTGCAAACCATGAAGGGCATTCGCATGTTTCATTGCCACCTTCTCGAACACGAGGACCTGGGCATGATGGGACGACTCAATGTCATCTGAATGCCGGGCGTCATTGTGTCCGAATCCGACGCTTTCGAGTGCGGACATCGCGCAACTGGTGTCCGACGTGTCGGCTACAAAATCCTTAGTTGAGCATTTTTATCATGACTGGCATTAGCAACTTCAAGTTTTCGGTCAGCAAAGCGTTGGGGGCTCTGCTGGTTGTCATCCTCGCCATCACGGCATACATGGCTGTTGGCCGAACGAAAGCCGTTCCGGCTGCGACGTTTGTGCTGACGTCGGGCCAAAAGCTAACGACGGCGGACCTGCGTGGAAAGGTCTACCTGGTGGATTTCTGGGCGACAAGTTGCGCCACCTGCATTAAGGAAATGCCTCAGATGATTCAGACGTATAACAGGTTCAAGGGCGCGAACTTCGATTTCATCGCAATAGCGATGAATTACGATCCGCCCGCTTATGTGACCAACTACGCCAATACGAGGCATTTGCCGTTCCGGATCGTCACGGACACAGATGGAAGTCTTGCGCGCAGATTCTTTAATGTTGAAATGACGCCGACCACCTATCTGGTCGACAGGAATGGAAAGATCCTGAAACGCTTTCTCGGTGAGCCTGATTTCGCCGCGCTCGACCGCATGATCAGTGACGCTCTCACCCAATCGACGTAACAGACCGCGCCATGTTCACTTCCCTCTGGATTCAGGCGCCGCTTGCCGTGGCCGCAGGTATGCTCCTCAACCTGACACCGTGCGTGCTACCGGCCATACCGATCAAGGTCCGCGCGATCCTGCGCGAAGCCGGGGGAGGCTTCGGCGCGCGC
>JAPKCZ010000774.1 GCA_028822745.1 Kiritimatiellia bacterium
CGCCCATCCATGCCCAGCAAGCGATGCTATATTTACGATGGACGCATTGTCATTCAGTTTTGGGATCAGTTGATGGGTCAGGTGCTTTAGCCCAACAAGATTGACCGCCAGCAATTGTTCCGCAGGGCGTGTCGGTGGCAGGCCTGCATTGTTCACCAGCCCGTCTATCCCGCTTGGCAATGCATCTACCAGCGCTTCGATTGTGCGTTTATCACCAAGGTCAGCGCGATAAAATTCTTCTACGTGATCAAAATTCTTGGTGACATCAATCCCAAGAACTTCTGCTCCTTGATCAGTCAGCAACTTAGCCGTTTCCCAACCAATTCCAGAGGACGATCCGGTGACGACAATGCGCTTACCTCTAACTAAATCTTTCATTATCAAAATGCCGGCGGGTAAGGCCGGCCTCCTCTATCCATGGTGATCCAGCGCGTTTCAGAAAAAGTATCCATCGCCCATTTACCGCCGTGCCTACCGACGCCGCTTGCCTTTGAACCACCGAATGGTGCATGCGGTTCGTCGTTTATGGTCGAACAATTCACATGGCACATCCCGGTTTCCAAGTGCTGCGATATATCTAATGCGCGTTGTTCGTTGCGCGTGATGATCCCGCTCGACAGACCATATTCAGTGTCATTGTTCATCGCGATTGCCTCTGCGTCGGTTTTGAAGGGCACTACAACCGCTACGGGACCAAATGTTTCATCCCGCCAGATATTCATATCCGGGGTCACGTGGGTCAGGATAGTAGGCTCCACAAAACGCCCGTTCACACCGCCACCCAGCGCAATCTGTGCACCTTTGGCAACCGCATCGTCTAACTGTGACTTCACCCGTGCAACCTGTCGGTCATTAATCAATGGGCCGTTGACGTTGGATTTATCGGCTGTATTTCCGGTCTTGATTTTGCCCGCGCGGGCGATAAATTTTTGCAAGAACTCGTCATAGATTGCTTCGTGCACCAATACCTTTTCGACACTCATGCATATTTGCCCTTGGTGCATAAACGCTCCAAAGCTTGCGGACGACGTCGCCCGCTCCATATCAGCGTCCTCCAGCACAATCAGGCTATCTTTACCACCAAGTTCGATGCAACACTTTTTAAGGTGCGCCCCACATTTAGCCGCGATCCGTCGACCAACAGGCGTGGATCCGGTAAAGGAAATACCCTTGACCAAAGGGTTATCGATCAACTCATCACCGACTTCTGGAGTGCGATCGCGCGAGGCTGTAATTACATTGAAAACACCATTTGGCACGCCAGCTTCTTCTAGAATTTCAGCAAAAAATAATCCGCCTGCGTAGGGCGTTTCTTCAGACGGTTTCAGCACGATTGTGTTGCCGACCGCCATCGCAAAGGCAAATCCACGTGATGTCAGAATGCCTGGCACATTCCACGGGCTGATAACGCCCACAACTCCCATTGGGACCCGCACGGCGGTGGAAACTTTTCCGTGCTGTGACGGTAAAATCTCGCCAATGGCCCCATAACAAAGTCCTGCTGCAGCGCGGAATGTTTCGGAAACATGACCAGCTTCAAACATACCTTTCCCGT
>JAPKCZ010000097.1 GCA_028822745.1 Kiritimatiellia bacterium
GCTCAACAGCAACACCCGCCTCCTTTCTACATCCAGCCGAGTCCGCGCATGGTGATCTTGGATTGGCGGCGTCGCGCGATGTGATGATTGCCTATTCGACCAGCGGAAAGTCCGCTGAAGTTCTGGAAACCATCACGTTAGGACGCCACCTGGGTATTGAAACCGTCATTGGCGTGACATCCCACCCCGATTCCGACCTGCGCGATCTAAGCGACATCGTACTGGACATGGGTATCATCGAGGAACCCTGCTCTTTAAACTTAACGCCAAGCGCGAGCATTGCCGTCATGCTGGCCATCAGCGACGCCATCGCGATCGCGCTCATGGATCACAAAGGCGTCACGCGACACGATTACGGCCTGCGCCATCACGGCGGCTACCTCGGACGCAAAGCACGCACCGACAACATCGATGAGGCCTGACCGTTAAACTCCAGAAATGAATGTTCTTATCACAGGCGCATCTGGCTTTCTGGGACGACCCCTGATCAGCCACATGCACGAGCAAGGACACACAGCCGTGCCTTTGGCACGCGGCGATGCAAGCACGCCACCCAACTGGAATCCCGCCACGGGCGACATCGATCTTTCTGGATGCCCCCCCATCGATGCCGTCGTTCACCTTGCCGGCGAAAGCGTCGCCGGAGGATGGTGGACCAAGGCCCGCAAATCACGAATCCTGCGCAGCCGCGTCGACGGCACACGCCTACTAGCAGAAACGCTCGCCAGCATGCCCACGAAACCCCGGGCCCTTATCTGTGCATCGGGCATCAGCTACTACGGAAGCCGCGGCGAGGCGCTTATGGATGAATCCCAATCGCCCGGCGAGGGCTTTCTAGCAGATGTCACTCAACAATGGGAAGCGGCCGCCGCACCGGCACGTGATGCCGGCATTCGCGTCGTCCACGCCCGCTTCAGTATGGTCCTCGCGCCCCATGGCGGCGCTCTCGCCAAAATGCTACCCCCTTTCCGACTTGGCCTGGGTGGCAACATGGGAAACGGCAAACAGTACTACAGCTGGATCTCCCTGCATGACGCCGTGCGCGCCCTCTACTGCGGCCTAACCGATGAGTCGATTTGCGGTCCCGTCAACATCGCCTCACCCGAACCCGTAACGAACCGCGATTTCACGAAAGCGCTTGGCCGCGCCGTGAAACGCCCGACATGCATGCATCTGCCAACAGGCCTCGCTCGATTGCTACTGGGCGAAATGGCCGACGAACTTCTTCTCGCCGGTCAACGTGCCGTCCCCGCCGTCCTTCAACAATCGGGCTTCACCTTCGACGACCCCACCCTGGATAGCGCCCTGAAGCGCATGTCCTTGCCGTAGCGTCCCAACACGATGCCAATGCAAACCTTGGCATCGACACTCCCAAACCTTCGCCTATAATAGACGGTCTTTTCATAACCCACCCAATGCGACAGACACTCATGGATTTTGCCATTAAAATTTGCGGTACGACCACACGCGATGACGCGCTTTATGCCCTTGAGGCTGGCGCGGATTATATCGGGTTCATTCTATATTCCAAATCCCCCCGCTGCATAAGCCCACTCGCGCTGGCTCAACTTATGGATAAAACCGAAGAGTTAGACTGCGCGGTTGGCGTCTTTGTCAACACACCCGCGCAGGACCTTTCGACCATCGCGCACGATTGCAACCTCTGCGCCGTTCAGTTACATGGCGACGAACAACCTGACGATTACGCCCAACTCGAATACCCGATCTGGCGTGCCGTCAAACTCCGCGATCAGCACTGCCTCCCGCCGGCGGACGAATGGCCTGACCGCACCCTCGTCGTCGACGCAGACGTGCCCGGGCACTACGGAGGAACCGGCCAAAGCGCCGATTGGACGGCCGCCGCGCAACTCGCGTCACAACGCTCCGTCATGCTTGCCGGCGGCCTCACACCCGACAACGTTGGCGACGCCATTCGCACCGTCCTCCCGTTCGGCGTCGATGTCGCATCAGGCACCGAAACGCATCCCGGTCACAAAGATCGGCTGAAAACGAAACAGTTCATTGAGCACGCGCGCCGCGCGGCTTCCGAAATGACAAAAACGTAAGGTCGCCCACCAGTACACGACTCCTTTTCAACACAAGGAACCCAATGAAGAACGATACACAAAAACAACTGGCGCACGATCCTGATGCCGCCGGGCATTTTGGCGAATTTGGCGGACGCTATATTGGCGAAACGCTCATGCCCGCCCTGATCGAACTCGACGCCGCACACCAAGAGGCGTGGGCCGACGAAGCCTTTCGCGCAGAGTTCGCGAGCTACCTAAAGCACTACGTGGGCAGACCATCACCGGTGTATTTTGCCGAACGGCTGACCGACGCCTGTCAAGGCGCACGCATCTACCTGAAGCGTGAAGACCTCAACCACACCGGCGCCCACAAAATAAACAACACCGTTGGGCAAGCCTTACTCGCACGCCGCATGGGCAAGAATCGCCTCATGGCCGAAACCGGCGCAGGCCAGCATGGTGTCGCCACCGCCACCGTTGCTGCACTGTTCGGCATGGAATGCGTCGTTTACATGGGCGAAGAAGACATTCAGCGCCAAGCCCCCAACGTCAAGCGCATGCAACTGCTCGGCGCCGAGGTCGTACCGGTCACCAGCGGTACGCGCACGCTTAAAGACGCCATGAGCGAGGCGCTTCGCGTTTGGACCGCCACGGTCGAAAATACATTCTACGTCATTGGCTCCGTCGCCGGACCACACCCATACCCACAGATGGTACGTGATTACCAGCGCGTCATTGGCGATGAAGCACGCGAACAGATCCAAGACATGGTCGGGCGCCTGCCAGACGACGTCATCGCCTGCGTCGGCGGCGGCAGCAACGCCGCAGGAATTTTTGAAGCCTTCCTTGATGATGCCGGCGTCAGACTTGTCGGCGTCGAAGCGGCCGGGCACGGTGTCGACACGGATCAACACGCCGCCAGTATTTCAGCAGGCGGTGTGGGCATTCTGCACGGCAGCAAGACCTACATTTTACAGGACGACGATGGCCAGATTCTCAATGCACACTCTGTCAGCGCGGGCTTGGATTACCCAGGCGTTGGCCCCGTGCACGCCTACTGGCACGCCATCGGCCGCGCAGAATACTGCTCGGTCACAGACAGCGAAGCGTTAGAGGCCTTTCACACAATTACACGTCTAGAAGGCATTATTCCTGCCCTTGAATCGGCACACGCCCTGTCTGCGGCCATGCGCACCGCGCGCCAAGGCAAACCCGAGGACATTCTATTGGTCAATCTATCCGGTAGAGGCGACAAGGATTTGGATTCCGTGTTGGCCATGCACGACACCGATGCGTGAAACACACCCACACATTCTAGGAAAACGAACATGAACCGAATTGATAAAACATTTGCCCGTCTTAAAGCCGAAGGTCGCACCGGGTTGGTTGGCTACCTTTGCGCCGGTGATCCTGATATGCAAGGATCCGAACGATCCATCCGCGCCGCCATCGACAATGGTGTCGACGTACTTGAACTGGGCATGCCCTTTTCCGACCCAACAGCGGACGGCCCTACAATTCAGGAGGCATCACAGCGCGCCCTTGCGTCGGGCGCGACCGTGACATCGGTACTTGAGCTCGTCAAACGCATCCGCAGCACGGATGACGACACGCCTATTATTCTTTTCGGCTACGCGAACCCACTTTTCAAGTATGGCTATGCGCGCATCTGTAAGGACGCCGCAGAAGCGGGCATCGACGGTTTTCTTGTCGTCGACCTGCCCTACGAAGAATCCGCAGAGCTCACCAGCCACATGAAACCAGAAGGGCTGCATTTTGTGCCGCTCATCGCACCGACCACCGGCATGAAACGGGCGACCAAGGTGCTTGAGCACGCCGCAGGCTTCGTCTACTACATCATGGTCACGGGCGTCACAGGCGCCCGAACAGACCTCGCCTCAGATCTAAAAGAACAGATGGCGGCCTTACATGCGGTCACGGACTTGCCCATCGCGGCGGGTTTCGGCGTCAGCAGCGGTGAGCAGGCCGCAGCGACCGGTGCGGAAGCGGATGCCGTTGTCGTTGGAAGCGCGCTCGTCAAATCGGCCTGCCAGAATCGCATCGCTGAATTCACGCAAGAGTTACGTACAGCACTTGATGCATAACCGTTGCCAGCACCCTTAACCCACGGAAACAACAGCATGGATCCACGTGTCAAAAATCTCGCACGCACCCTTGTCAAATATTCACTCGATGTAAAACCAGGAATGAGCGTCAGTGTGGGTGGCACAGCCGCCGCCGAACCGCTCTTCGTCGCACTTTATGAGGAACTCATCAACGCGGGCGCCTATCCGACGATGCAAATGATGCCGACGGGATGCCATGACTACCTGATGAAGAACGGCAAACCGCATCACTTCAACAAAGTATCACCAGCACAGCGCGCCATGATCAAAAATGTCGACGCATCGATTCGCATCATCTCGGAATCCAACACGCGTGCGCTCTCATCCGTCAATCCTGCCCGGCAGGCCACCCTTGCCAAAACATCGCGCGCCTTATCGAACATCATGCTGAAGAAACCGTGGGTGCTGACACTCTTTCCCACGGAAGCCTACGCCCAAGATGCCGAAATGAGTCTGCGGGATTTTGAAGACTTCGTTTATCAAGCGACCTACTCGAACGAAACCAACCCAATCGCGGCGTGGCGTAAAGTGCGACGCGATCAAGACAAACTGATCGCAAAACTAAAGGGTGCCCGCGAAGTACGCATTGTGGGTCCCGGAACGGATCTGACCTTCTCGGTCGCCGGACGCACGTTCATCAATTCACCTGGAACACACAATATGCCTAGCGGCGAAATATTCACGGGTCCTGTCGAAACATCAGCCAACGGCACCATTCAGTATGACTATCCGGTCTGCAACGGCGGGCGTGAAATCGACGGCATTCGACTCGTTTTCAAAGATGGTGTTGTTGTCGAAGCAAGCGCCACCAAGAATGAAAAGTATTTACTGACCATGCTCGACATGGACCCTGGCGCGCGCCGCTTGGGCGAATGGGGCATCGGCACCAACTGGAACATCCAGCGCTTCATCAAAAACATTCTCTTCGACGAAAAAATTGGTGGCACGATTCATCTGGCCCTCGGCAAGTCCTATCCCGAAACGGGTGGTGTCAATCAGTCGTCGTTGCACTGGGATATTATCAAGGATCTTCGCAAGGGTGGCGCCATTTACGTCGACGGGAAAGTCTTCCAGAAAGACGGCGTCTTCAACAAACGATTCTAAAGTCGGCGGCGTCCCCATTCGGAGGCAGCGCGTCAGCTAGACTTTCGCGCTTTGAACGGGCGATCTATCGTACGGGAAACGGCTTGTCCATCAGGCCCAAGGTCTTTGCGGCTTGCGCCAGCGGCAGCAAGCACCGCATCCGCTGTCTTGAAGTGACATTTTCCCACATCGATTAAAACCTGTGGCCCCGCTTTTCCGACCAGCGCCACAGCAGCTTCACGCACAGCGGCGCTGGCGCCTTTGGGAATCTTCATTCCGTACTTCTTTTCCAAATCCTTCAGTGCGCGCAAGAAACCTTCACGCGCGATAATTGACGCGGCCGCCACGGCCATATCACTTTCCGCCTTATGCATCTGCACCAATTTAATGCTTCGTCCCTTTTTCATCAGGGCGCGCTCGACCTGTTGCTTACTGCCGAACTGGTCGGATACCGCTCGCGGGCAGTCCGGCACGACCTCGAGCATATTTTCAATAGACCGTGCATGTGCCCATGACAAGAGCGTGTTCACATTTTTCATTTTGGTGTAGAGACGGTTATAGGAAGCAGGTCCGATTTTCACGATGGCGAAGCGTTTGCCGAGCATTCTGCGTAGCTCGCCACCCATACCCAGTGCCTTATCATCGCTGGAAATGCATTTGCTGTCCTTAACGCCCATATCCTGCATCTTTGAATAGAGTTCCGCATCAACGTAGGCGCAAGCCGTCACCAAAGGACCGAAGAAATCACCTTTGCCGCTCTCATCAACGCCCAAATGGGGCTTACTGGCCTCCGGATCGTGAATCGCTTCATAGCCGAGCATAGCAGCGCCGAGCACATTGGGTTCCAAGACGAAGGAAACGAAATCTTCCGCATCCTTACCCTGAATGACGACTTTTCCGCTATTGTAGAGGACGATGTTACACCCTTCGCTTTTGACAGCAATGCGAGCGTGAGCAACAGTGTAGGGCCGATAGTTACCCTCGTTCAGGATGCTGAAAAGTGTTTCCTGCTGTGCGTCTGTCAATTTGTGACTGAATGAAGTTGTTTTGGCCATGGTTGGGACTATAGAACCGCGCAGACTCAGATTCAAGCAATTGACCAAACGCGATCAAGCAAGATGCGGACAACGTAAGGCCAAGGGGATAATGATAGTTTCCAAGAATAATCACAATGTTTCGCCCTTATTCTTGTTGACCTCCTAAGTCTATTCCTTTAAAAATACCTTTACTTTCGACTCGAAAGAGCCGATCTGCCACATGTGCAGCACGCAATTATAACGATCTAAAAAGGGTTGGAGAGAATAATGCTCAAATTTAACTGTACTGGTCGAATTTTACTTACGGCCGCAACGGCATTTGCTTTTTTTACGGGTTCATCACAGGCTCAGGAGCAGGAAAAAGGACAAGCTTTCAAGTTCAGCCTCCGTACCGGCATTGAATACACGGACAACAACGAATCCGATCCCGACGCGATTGCAGAAGAGAACACCTCTTTTACGCTCAGCCCGCGTGTCGACTTTTTTCTTAACGGTCCACGCACCGTTGCAGACATTTACTACCAGCCTACCCTGCTTTATCGCACAGACGCATCCAGTATTCAGAACGATGAAGATTTCTATCATTTGCTAGGCATCTCACTCGATCACAAGCTCACGCCTAAAACCAAAGCCGTTTTGCGCGAGCAATTCATCATGACGGATGATCCGGGCATTGGCGAAGGCAACAGTGTTCGTCGTGACCAAACCCACTACATCAACCGTTTTTCACCCGGCATTCTTTATGCGGTGAGCCCCAGCACCAAAATAGATGCACGTGTGTTTTACAACATCAAGCGATTCGACGAAAGCAACGTGGCGGATGAATCCGACGAAGACCGCGCAGGAATCGTCATCAAAGCCTTTCACA
>JAPKCZ010000775.1 GCA_028822745.1 Kiritimatiellia bacterium
ACGGGTGGCGGCAAGCTGACCACGCAAATTCTCAGTTCCATGGAGGCGGCCCTCAGTCGGTCTGCTTCGGAATTCAGTCGGTATGGGTCCGAGACGCATAAGCAGATTTATATCTATGGCGGCCTTGAGAGATCACAAACTGTGCTGGACCGGACCTATGGCATGGCTTGGGGCGTAGGGGGCTGGCTATTGCCCCCTTTTCTGAAGCGCGTTGGGCCCGAAGTCGTACAGGCGCTACGCGAGAGAGTGGCACGAGAAATCAAAACGACTTTTTCAAGCCATTACACACGAGAGGTTTCACTTCCTGAAGCCTTACAACTCGACACGATTGCTTTGTATGGCCGCCAAGCGACGGGTGAAAAGATTCTGATCAATCCCAATAAGTAGGTTTTTCCGGCCACCTCTGGTCATCTAACGATCCCTTTGCACATGAAGAACAGGCGTCTGCGGTTTCGCATCAGCACGATTGCGACTATCCCAGTTCAAACGTGGTGATGCCGAAAATCTTGTCGTAGGCAAGTTTGGGAAGGCCTTTCTGATACATACGTGCCGTGGCAAAAATGAGCTCCATGTCATAGCGCTGCACTAGATCTACGGCCGCAGCATTGGTGTCCGGGATGTCGATGATCAGGGTTTCGCCGCGCACACCTTCCTGGCTGGCCAGCAGAAGTTGCTCCGCGATGGTTCGGTCATCGGCAAACAACGGGCCGATCTTATGACCTTCGTGGCAGCGGCGTCGCACCATGTACCCCTTGAGTGCACCATCTTGAATATACGCTAACGACAAAGCGTCATCCTGACGAATCCACATGTCAAGAAAAGCCTTCCGCGACGCAGGAAAACACTGACGGTCGTATCGGTTCACAACCGCCACATCAGCTTCATTGATGGAATGAATATGACGATGCCGCGTGGGCGACTCACCGGCAGTGAATAGATAGCGAGAGTTCTGGTAGTACTTTCGGTAGCCAATCCGCGCGTAGATATCGACGTTTTCAAGAACGCCGTCAATTCCAACGTTACGGTCGCCACAGTACTTCAGCCGTGCCTGGGTTAACGCCAGGCCGTAGCCTTTTCCGCGATGTTCCGGCGACACGATGTAAAGACCACAGAACGCAAACTGATCGTCGTAGATGACGGCGCTGCCGACTGCGACTGCCGCACCATTGCGCTCACCAATAAAGAATCCGTTGTGGTCGCTCTGATAAAAACACTTCGCATCATGAAGACCAGGATTCCAGCCTTCCTGTCGAGCCCAGTCGACGGCGACCGCCACATCGTCCAGTGTCATTCGCCGAATCTCAATTGCGTCAGACGACATATGATGCCTTGTCACATCTTTTGTCCATAAGGTTTCCCATCGCCAGACACAAGTGTCCGGACAAGGCGGAAGGATACCACTGCTCGACGTTTGTCTCAGCCTGACGATGCCATTCGCCGCCGACCCTATCAGCGTTGAGCCATCGGCCTCATCGCCGCCCCCAGTGCGTTATTGGTCCTCCCGCCTGGTTCGGCGCTCCGGCCCCATGCTATTGCGGGGAGAAAACAAGCG
>JAPKCZ010000776.1 GCA_028822745.1 Kiritimatiellia bacterium
ATCAAAACTATGAAAGGTTTAACTATGAAACATTTATCACTAATCTTATTGGCCGTTGTATTTATCTGCCCCGTACTATTTTTGAATGCTGATACAGCAACTAAAGAGGCCTATTCAAAAGACGAAACAATGATCAGAGCCACCATCATGTTGACGAGCACCAGCAATAAATCAAACCAGGCCATCAACGAGGAGATTATGGCATGTGTGAGCACGACGCGACCGGCCAATGGCGGCCCAGCATCCGTGCGCAAGTTGATCAATATGCCAGCGATGAGAATACCGTAGAGAAGCAGGGCAGGGGGACGCCACTTGGCAGGCAGCTGAACAAAGGGTGCCGAAACCAAGAACAACGCTGATTTTGTGTGGTCGGAATAGATGTCACGATCAGCGCGGACATAAATTAAAGAAAGCCCCCAAATACTGAACAAGAACATCGCGAACGACATAAAGCTCATGCGTAAGTGCGATATCAGGCTCGCATTTGGGTTAACTGTTTCGAAACCAAACGCAAGCACCCACTCGCTGCGTTGGGATGCCAAGGCTCGGAAACCGATGCAGAACGCGAGAAGCAACAGGGAGATCAGACGCGGCGACAGAACGGGAAGGGCGTTGCGCAAAAACTGTATTCCTTGCTGCGCTGGCCGACTGATACCATAGAGGTAAGGGTTATAACTGTCGCTCGAGTCATTTTTACGCCAGATCTGATACCAGAAGGCGACCATAACAAAATTGATAAGTGTATCCAATAGACTGAAATTCATAGGGACGCATGTTGGTGTTGTTTCGCCCCTACGTCAAGACTTCGGATTACAGAGGCGTTTGCGAGGTGAAAATCTGTGGGTCTGGCCTGCGCAGGGACCGCCGATAGAATGCGTGTGGGGTTTGGGAGTTTGGGGTCACGAAAGTTGCGTCTGAATGTTCTGTAAATTCCGTCTGAGCCCATTACGGAAGGCTGAAAGCACAATAACTGTTCAATTCGAATGAATGTACTCAACGACGAAGATTAACTTGGCAGTTCGCACGCCATTTGGTTCTATAGCATCAGGCAACCACAGGTAACGGATGCGCGCTTAAAGGCGTACCAAAACTCGAAATGCGTGATCATCGATGAGTGCACGAACAGCACAACTTATTCTTTTCGTGGACGACGACGCCAACCTGCGCCTGGTGCTCTCCGATTTTCTGAAATTTGAGGGGTTCATGGTCGCCGTCGCCAACAGCTGCGAAGAAGCGCTTGAAAAGCTTGCCGAGCTCAGCCCCAATTTGATCATTCTAGACATGAGCATGCCCGGTATCGGGGGGCTCGAGTTTCTTAAACGTGTTTCAGATGAAAGCGGCAAGCCACGCTTTCCTGTGTTGGTGCTAACGGCACGCGCCAATATGCGCGACCTTTTTGACGACATGCATGTCGATGGATTCATGTCGAAGCCTTGCGATCCACAGGAACTTATATCCGAAATCGAACGAATCCTTCTTCTGGCCGAGGCACCTTGATGAAACCAAATTCGACATCGGCCTCTCTAGCCTGGAGATCTGTCGTCATCAACG
>JAPKCZ010000777.1 GCA_028822745.1 Kiritimatiellia bacterium
CTTTGGCGCACGGCCTGACGCATCCGATGATGTGGGCCAGGCATTGCGTCAAGCCGCCGTTTTTGCACACTCAACACCCGGCACGACACTCTTCTTTCCACCCGGCATCTATCGTCTCCGCGATGACGATGCCGTGACCCTCGAATCCTCAGTCATGCAGGGAAACATGGGAAGCGATCCCGAAAAGAAGATCTTTCGTCCCTACTACCCACACGTTCGCGGTTTGGATTTC
This sequence comes from Kiritimatiellia bacterium, assembly GCA_028822745.1. Taxonomy (GTDB): domain Bacteria; phylum Verrucomicrobiota; class Kiritimatiellia; order UBA8416; family JAIOPI01; genus JAPKCZ01. Next base: position 233 of record JAPKCZ010000777.1, read on the forward strand.
AGTGGTGCCGAGGACCTGACCATCTCGGCAGAAGGTGCGACGCTGCTCTGCGAGGGCTGGATGGAACCGCTTTCTTTAATCGGCGTGCGGCGGGCCCTATTGCAGGGGCTGACGATCGATTACGCCACACCGCCGTTCACGCAGGGCTGCGTCACGGATGCGGATGACACCGAATTTCTCTTTGAGCATGCAGCGGTGAGACGATTGTACTCGGGAACACCATCGCGCGCGTGGCTGTCTGATCAAAACGCATAACGCCATCATTGAAAACAACACCTTCGAGGGCCTGACGGGCACTGCCATTCACGTCGGTGCCGAATCGCATTGGCACGAATCCACGATTAGCAGAAATGTCACCATTCGCGGCAACACCGTTCATGATTGCGGCCGCGGCGGCCGACAGAGTGACAGCGACGGTATCGCCGTCAATGTCGGCGCCGAGGACACCAGCATCCCCGGTCTGCACGAACATCTGTCGATTCAAAACAACCACATCGACGTTCGCCATGGGCGCTACGGAATTGCCGTGCACAGCGCGCGGCATGTAACGCTTACCGACAATGCAGTCACGGGAACACCGACACCGCTCTCCTTGAGTGGCATTCTTCCTTGAACGACAAATCGACAAAAGCGGTTTCCCGTATTGGCATTTCGTCGCCAACATCCTATGATGTGACGCACCACGTAAAGGAACTCATATGCATACGCGACACCCTATTTTGTCGGCCGCCTTGACACTGTCTATCCTCGTTTTAAACACGCAAGGCGCATGGCGTGGAAACGGCAGCGGACTTTTCCCCAACGCAACACCGCCGTCGGCCTGGTCAGGAAAAGAAAATATTCTATGGAGCACACCCTTGCCCGCATGGGGAAACGGCGGTGTCACCAAACATGACCAGATGATTTTCATCACCGCAGAACCCCACAGTCTTTTGTGCTACGACGCCCGAAACGGAGCACCACTTTGGCGTTCTGACATTCCAGGTGAATCAACGCTCTCCGACGAGGACCGTAAGCGCTGGGACGCGGCCGCAGATCGACGCGGAAGGGCCGAGACCGAATGGCAGAAACTCGACGTGCTTCAGAAGCGAGATCTTCGCCAGCCGGGCAATGTGATCCTCGAACGACAGATCGAGCGTCAGGGGCAGATTCATCGTGCGGCGCGCAAAAAAATCAAAGATGTGCCGCAAATCCCTGAAACCAGCGGCCACGAAGAAACCGGCACGACCAGCCCAACACCTGTCGTCGACGCACAACGTCAGTGTGTCTATACATTTTTTGCCAACGGCATTTTGGCCGCTCATGATTTCGAGGGTC
>JAPKCZ010000778.1 GCA_028822745.1 Kiritimatiellia bacterium
AATCGGATCGCAAATCGTCTTCCAGTTGTTCCCAGAACCTTTTGGTTCCACGCAAGCTGTCATTGTAAACTCCGTTGCCACATTCGGATACTCGTTCGAGCGGCGAGCGGCGCATCAAATACAGCAATACATCCTACCCCATGGGCCCCGCCCAGAAAAGCTATTAGCGTGTCGGGTGACATTGTCTTGAAGCCTCATCCTCGCCCGCCGAGGCGACGCTTCGTTTATCAACAAAATGTATCCAATAACCAGAATCTCGTGCGTCTGTCATTGATGTAGACTAGGATGCTTCGACATTCTACCAATTGGAGTTTGTTGGTTGGTCGGATGTATCGTCCGTTTTAATACACGAAACAAGGGATCGCCCTATGAAGAACTGCCTCACCATCCTCGGTGTTTTCGCCACCAGCTTAATGCAATTGTCGGCAGGTTCGCCACAGGACCATTTGATCTTTGAAGGGGAAGCTGGCCCCGGAAAAGGCAAACACATCGTCTTTCTAGCTGGCGACGAGGAGTATCGCTCCGAAGAAGCCATGCCGCTCATGGCGCAGCTTCTGGCCAAGCAAGGTTTCAAGTGCTCGGTGCTTTTCTCTCTGGACGATAACGGCGTCGTTGCGCCCGGAAATCAGACCAGCCTCTCAAACCCAGTGGCGCTGAATTCCGCTGACGCCATCGTCATGAGCCTTCGCTTCCGCAAATGGCCGGATGCAACAATGGAGATATTCGACAACGCGTTTCGTCGCGGCATTCCAATTGTTGCGCTGCGTACATCCACGCATGCGTTCAACATTGGCGGCACGTGGGCGAAGTACAGTTTCAACGCCAAGGCGGCAACAGGCTGGGATCGAGGCTTTGGCCGTGAAGTGCTAGGCGAAACGTGGGTCAACCACCATGGTCACCACAAGAAAGAAGGCACACGCACCGTTGTTGAAGCAGCCAACAAAGATCACGAGATCCTCAAAGATGTTGGCGAAATTTTTGGCACAACGGATGTTTACGGCGCCAACCCGCCCGAGGACTGCACCATCATCCTACGCGGTCAGGTCACGCAAACCCTCGACCCCGAATCCGCGGCAGTTGAAGGCAAGAAGAACAACCCCATGCAGCCGGTTGTCTGGACACGCATCTACAAGAACGAAGCAGGAAAACAGAATCGCATCGTCACCACAACCATGGGTGCCGCAACCGACTTGCTTGACGAGAATCTACGCCGCCTCGTCGCAAACGGCGTCTTCTGGGGCCTCGAGATGCCCGTTCCTGAAAAAATCGACGTCACGGTCGGCGACGATTACAAACCCGCAACGTACAGCTTCGGGGGCTTCAAGAAGAACAAAAAGCCAAGCGACTTCATCATCAAATCGATCCAAGCGAAATAGACGCTTTAATCGTTTCACGATCAACTGCAATGCGGCGATGGCGCTCGCGGACATCGTCGATCACCCCGACATCTTCGCATGCGATCGGCGAGAACAACACGATGCGCGGCGCGTCCTGCTCCCACACACGCTAAATCAGGACGCGCTTCGAGTCGTTTTTTGCGCTTTCG
>JAPKCZ010000779.1 GCA_028822745.1 Kiritimatiellia bacterium
GTGATATCGGCAATCAGGGCGCTCACGCCATCGACATTTGTCGTTGGGCGCTTGGTGAGGACCGTGCTCCACGTCGCGTGATCAGCATTGGCGGACGATTTGGATATGATGATGACGCTGAAACCGCAAATACGCAGCTTGCCTTCTTTGACTATGAGAAAGCGCCACTCATCTTTGAGGTGCGTGGCCTGCCCATGAAGAGCGGCATGAAAGCCATGGATCACTATCGCGGGGCTCGCGTCGGCATCGTGATCGAATGCGAAAATGGATATTTCTCAGGCGGCGTCGGAGGTGGCGCCGTGTATGACAAAAACGGCGAGAAGATAAAGTCATTCAAGAGCAGTGGCGGTGGGGGGCACAGCGCCAACTTTTTAAAAGCCGTTCGCAGCCGTAAGTCGAGCGATCTGAATGCGCATATACCCAAGGGCCATGTGTCCGCTTCGCTTGGCCACATGGCGAATATCTCACATCGCCTCGGCAGTGAGGCCACGCCTGAAGAGATTCGCGAGTCCCTTAAGACAATGACGTTCGTTCCCGACCGCTTTGAGCAGCTTCACAAACATCTCGAGGCAAACACGGTCGATCCCAGCAAAACCAGGATAACACTGGGAGCCGGACTGCAATTTGATCCCGAGACAGAAAAATTCACCGGTACGCTCGCAGATGAAGCAAACACACTGGCAACCCGTCATTACCGCGAACCCTTTACGGTTTCCGACAAGGTCTAGAGGAGCAGCACCGAGTATAGTATAGAAATCGCAATCCTTACGGTGGCATCGCTTGGGCTGCTCGTGGTCTACCTGCCGCTGAATGCCTCTGCCGCGACGAACGAGTTCTTTGCCATGGACAACGCGATCCGTGACGTGAAGCGTATTTCCGATAAGGCCGCGCTGTTGGACGAACTTGGCTCCGCCTGTCTCCGCTTCGCTCCGGCTGTTGGGTGTTCAATTCGTTGGTAGAGTTGCTTAAAGTAGCAGCATTCGGGTCAGACCTAGAAACTAGAAAATAGAGGGGGAGGAGGGGGCAGCTCGTGCATGGTAGCCTTTTCTTCTTTAGCACCTTCATGGCTCCCTTTTCGCGCGTGTTGAAATGACTTATCGCCCGAAAAGGGTTCACTCATAGTCTTCCGCATCACAGAAGATGGCCTGCCTGTTATTTCCCCGGGCCATTACATGATACACCGCACCCGGATATTCGATTCTCACCTGTCTAGGCATGGGAAAATCATAGTGCAATCCTTTCAATCCTTTCGTGGCTTCGCCACAAGAAAGGCTAAGATTACGATAATGTTGTTATTATATAAACTGAGCTATCAGGGCATCGGCCCAGGCTTCGTTAGCTTGCCGGGTGCGCCCTGCATTATGTGGTGTGTGGACCACATTGTGTCGTCCCAGCAGTGGCGAATCGAGAGGAACCGGCTCGAGGTCAAATACATCGGCAGCCAATGCCAGTTCATCCTGCAAGACGCGTTTATATAATGCTTCGGTGTCGCAAATTTTTGCTCGTGTTACATTAACCACCAGGCAACCTTTGGGTAAACTCGAAA
>JAPKCZ010000098.1 GCA_028822745.1 Kiritimatiellia bacterium
GCAGACATGCCCGGAACGACGCGCGACAGCGTTGATGTGCCTTTTGCCGTGGGAACCGGGCCCAATGCTCGCCATTACACGCTGATCGATACAGCGGGACTGAGGCGTCGCGGAAAAATTGATTCACCTCTCGAAAAATTCAGTTCTTTTCGTGCGGAAGACAGTATCCGACGCGCCAATGTGTGTGTCATCGTGATCGACGCGAGCGCGGGGCCGACCACCCAGGACAAAAAGATTGCTGCGCTGGTGGCGACACATGAGAAGGGCGCCGTCATTCTTGTGAACAAATGGGATATCGCGGAATCAACACAACGCCAATATTTGCCGGCCTTGATCAAGGAAATGCCGTTTCTGTCGCATTGCCCGATGGTGATGGTGTCTGCCAAAGATGGGTTCAATGTGCGCAAGACGATTGAAACGATCGACGGCGTTGCCGCGCAGGTTAGGACCCAACTCCCTACAGGTGTGTTGAATCGTGCCGTGCTGGATTCGTATGAGCGTATTAGTCCGCCTACGTTCAAAGGCAAGAGGCTTAAGATCTACTATTGCACGCAGGTTGGGTGTGAGCCGATAAGGATCCGCCTCTTTGTTAACCATCCCCGTCATGTGCCGCTGAACTATCGGCAATACCTTATTCGATCAATGCGCGAGCGTTTTGGTCTGGAAGGGGCTCCGGTCGTCCTTGATTTCCGTGAAAGAACGGGTCGAAAAGCATAGCGGGTCGTGCTACGTTTATTGGATTCGCATAAGCAGTAACGTATTGGCGACAGGTTCGGATGCAGATCGAAGATGTAACAGTTGAAAAGCACGATGATTTCGGCGGTGGCTATCGCCTGCTTGTCTTGCGTGCACCCGGCATTGCGTCTGAGTCGGTCCCCGGGCAATTTGTGCATATTCGTGTTCCCGGGCTGTACGAATCTGACCTGCGCCGTCCATTCAGTATTTATCATGCGGGCAACGATCAGGTGCGCCTGCTCTATAAGGCCGTCGGCACGGGCACCAACGCCATGCTTAAGGTCGCCGTGGGCGATACGCTTAGTGTCATCGGCCCATTGGGGCGCGGTTTTCCCACGGATCACGGGGACACGTTCCCGCTCTTTATCGCCGGTGGCTACGGTGTCGCACCACTCTCATTCCTTGCGCAAGTGATGCCGTGCAAAGGCGTGGCTTTTCTGGGGGCAGGAACCGCGAGTGACATTTTCTGCGTTGAGGACTTTGAGCGCGCCGGCTGGGAGGTCAAGGTGGCCACCGAAGATGGCTCGATGGGCTCGAAAGGTCTTGTGACAGGCGTGCTGGATGATTTTGTTGAAGGTTACGGCGACCCGACGGGTGGCTCGGATAAGGCGGCGCTTGAATACTATGGCTGTGGACCGGGCGGTATGCTTAAAGCGGTGGGCGATCGTGCCCTAGCGCAAGGGTGTCAGGGCTGGCTCTCTTTGGATAGGCACATGGGCTGCGGTGTCGGTGCGTGCTTGGCCTGCGTACAGAAGGTCCGCAATGCGGATGGCGATGTGAGTTGGGCGCGCGGCTGCAGGGAAGGTCCTGTGTTTGATGCACGTGAAGTGGTCTGGGGTGACAATGAGTGACGCCACGACCCAGCCTGATATGTCCGTCAATATCGGCGGACTGATCATGAAGAATCCTGTGACGGTTGCCTCGGGGACCTTTGGTTATGGTCCGGAGTATGCTGAGCTGGTCGACCTTAATCAGCTTGGGGCCATGGTTGTCAAAGGCATCATGCCTGATGCATGGGAAGGCAATAAGACCCCGCGGCTTATCCATACGGATGGCGGGCTGATTAACGCCATCGGCTTGCCTGGGCCGGGCGTTGAGGGCTTTATTGAAACGTACATGCCTTTCCTGAGGCAGCACGATGTTCCGGTGATCGTCAATATCTGGGGCCGTTCACTTGAAGAATATGGTGATGTCGCCGAGCGCTTGAGCGATGTTGAGGGCGTGCATGCCCTCGAGCTGAATATCTCCTGTCCCAACATCAAAAAAGGCGGCAATCAATTCGGCACCGATGCCACCATGACCGCGGACCTGATTTCCCTCGTACGCTCACGCACCAAGCTACCGATCATTCCCAAGCTGGCGCCCAACGTGTCCGACATTAAATTATTTGCACGTGTCTGCGAAGGGTGTGGCTCTGACGCAATCTCGATGATTAATTCAATGCCGGCCATGGCGATCGATATCGAAACGCGCCGCCCGATTCTGGCCAATAAAGTGGGCGGGCTCACCGGGCCGGCCGTTCACGCCATTGCCGTCAAACTGATTTGGGAGGCGGCATCCGTGATCAAGATTCCCATCATTGGCATGGGCGGCATCATGAATGGTGACGACGCCATCGAAATGATGATCGCCGGTGCCAGCGCCGTTGCCGTTGGAACGGCAAACTTCATTGACCCGAGCACTCCGGTTCGTGTCATTCAAGACATTCAGGATTATTTAATCAGGCACAACTATTCCTCCGCAAAGGATCTGGTTGGTTCTGTCGTTGTCTAGTGTCCTCAATCGTAATCGATTTCTTGTGTCAAATCACTCGATCAGGATTACGATGATGATTAACCTTAAAAGCGTTTGCCTCGCATCATCGTGAAGATCCTTAAAAAAACATTTTTTTCAGTCTTTTTGTCCGCCTTTGTCGGCTTTGTGCTGTGGCAGGTTTTTGTCTTTCGCGAAGATCCGGACGTTCTCTATCGGGCAATTCCTGATGAAACCTTGTTCTTATCCGAACATGCAGATCTAGCGGAACGCTGGACGGAGATTCTGGATAGTCCGGCAATTGTAAGCGCGGCAGAGGCTTTCGGCGTCGAAGCAAAGGACATTCGCGAGCTCACGGAAAATGAAGTGACTCAGATGATACTGGATCGTTTCGCCTCCGAGCGCGTGCTGGTTGGGTATTCACCTTCGCTGCGCCGGGGTGGGGCCCCTGGTTGGGTGTTGGCGTCCTGGGTTGGCACCGATGGACAACTGCTGCGCTGGGGGCTCTATGAAGGCATTCTTGATGACTTTGAGAGAGTGCGCTTTCGCAATGGCCGAAGCGGCTGGATTATGCGCGATGTCGAATTTTCAGGCCAGATGCATTCGCTGACGGTGGCGGTGTCGGAAGGCGTGTTGCTTGGCTGTCTGAGTACGGATGAAGAAGGCGTGCAGCATTTGGTGCAACGTCTGGAACGCTCAACGTCACATTCACCGGCGGTGCGTGCGTTGGTCGAGGACGGTTTTGATCCGGAAACAACACCGGACCGAGGGTGGGTCCGCTTCTGGCCGACACATTCACCTGTTGGATCGCCTCGGGGCTGGCACTTTGGTGCACGCTTTGATGAAAAGGGGCGTATGGCCGGCAGCATCCGTGGCCCAATTCTACCTGCGTTGCACGAACAGTCACCGTGGGACCTGGTAAATACCTTTTCGTCATCGCATGAGGAGCATTTACCCCCTGGCGTGCAGCAACTGAACGATGTGCTTGGCGCTGCGCCCAGTGTCCTGGCCGTGATGCCCTATGCCTACAGCGCCGCTTCGCTATCTTTACTAGGAAAGGACACACGGGCTGTGATTGATGTGCTTTCGGACCATGTGGATGAAGAGGCTCTCATGTTCATGAGTCTGACGACACGTGACTATTGGGGAAAGCTCTTGGATTTTGATATTCCAGCGCTCCTTCTGGGGCTGAAACTTACTCAGGAAATGCAGTCTGAAGCATTGGTAAATGATGTTTTAGATTCGCTCAATGCGCGACATGGCTGGGGACTTATTCGCCGCGTGGCTTCTGTCGATGAGGAGACACCTGTCATTCGTATCGACAGTGGCACTCAGCCCGCTTTTACACGCGGATTAAAAGGGTTGGCGCCCTGCTACGCTGTTCTTGATGGGTGGCTCATTTTCAGTACAAGTCAGACCGGTTTGGAGACCTTGGTTGCTCGCTATAATAATTTTGTGCCTGGGCTGGCCCCAATGCGCTGGTCCGAAGAGATGACGCAGGTCCCTGGCGACGTGCTGGTTTGGGCGGATCTGGATTCGGCAGCATCAACGACGCGTAAAATGATCGGCATTTACGATTTATGGGTACGCTGGCAAAACAAGCCACGCAACTCTTCCTTGCGCCAGAACCTGGGCCTGATCGATGCGGTGATGCTGCGTGTTCAGGAGATGCAAAGCCTCTGTCTCTGGTCTGACCTCGACGAAACACGTTGCGAGTTCAAATTTCTCTTGGGCGGTAAACAGCAAGATGATGCGCAATCGAGCGTAGCGCTCTGATTGCGCGTTGCGCGTTCCGTTCGTCTGTCGGGCGCAATCGCGTTTATGGCGCCATGAATTTTTTCACACTGGCGCGCATGTGTTCACGGCGCATTTGTGAAATCACGTTGATTGAAATTTCCTTCGGACAGACGGCTTCGCACTCGGCGTGATTGGAGCAGTTTCCAAAACCTTCTTTGTCCATCTGGTCGACCATATTCAACACGCGTCGTTCACGTTCTTGTTCACCTTGTGGCATACGCGCGAGGTGAGCCACTTTGGCGCCGACGAAAAGCGAGGCGGAAGCATTGGGGCATGCGGCGACGCAGGCGCCACAACCAATACACGTTGCCGCGTCCATGGCGGATTCGGACGCGTCGCGCGACACTGGAATGCTGTTCGCTTCGGGAGCGGTACCCGTGTTGACGCTGACATAGCCACCTTTGCCGATGATACGGTCGAATGCGGTGCGGTCGACAACCAGGTCGCGAATGACAGGGAAACCTGTGGCGCGGAAGGGTTCTATCGTGATGGTGTCGTCAGGCTTCAGCAGGCGCATGCGAAACTCGCATGTCGTGCATGCCTCCTTGGGACCGTGGGCCACGCCGCTGATCACGAGGCCGCACATGCCGCAAATGCCTTCGCGGCAGTCGCTCTCGAAGGCGATCGGTTCTTCGCCGCGACGAATGAGGTCTTCGTTGAGAAAATCGAGAGCCTCCAAAAGTGACATTTCCGGTTCGATGCCGGAAACGGAGTAGTTGACCAGTCTGCCGGGCTGTTCAGGACCGCTTTGGCGCCAAATACGAAACCTGTAGGTCTGTTGCGTGTCTGTCGCCGTTGTTTCCGTTGATCCGCTCTGGTTCACTTGTAACTCCGCTGTGATTGCTGTACGTGGTCGAAACTAAGTTCTTCTTTGTGCATTTGTGGTGTTTTTTCATCGCCTTTATACTGCCACGCCGACACGTGCGAATAGTTTTCGTCATCGCGTAGCGCTTCACCTTCGGGCGTGGCCGATTCTTCACGAAAATGGCCGCCGCATGATTCGCGGCGTTCCAGTGCATCTCGCGCCATGAGTTCGCCCAATTCAAGATAGTCCGCCACGCGTCCGGCCAGCTCAAGATCTTTGTTGAATGATTCGCCTGTGCCCGTGACGCGTACCTCATCCCAGAAACTGCCGCGTAGATTGGTGATCGAATCAATGGCCTGCTTTAGGCCGGATTCGTTTCTAGCCATGCCAACATGGTCCCACATGATGCGACCGAGTTCCTGCCAGATTTCTCGGGCGGTTCGTTTGCCGTCGGACCCGACCAAGCGATCAACGCGCGAACGCACATCATCCTCCGCGGCGGCGAATGCAGGGTCGTTCGGATCGGTTGCGTCGGGGCCAATTTGGGCGAGGTAATTGCTGATCGTGTAGGGGGCAACGAAATAGCCGTCTGCCAGACCTTGCATCAACGCGCTGGCACCGAGTCGAGTGGCCCCAAGGTCGGAAAAGTTTGCTTCGCCAGCGACAAATAAACCGGGGAGGTTGCTCATCAGGTCGTAATCAACCCACAGACCACCCATGGTGTAATGCGGCGCGGGATAGATGCGCATCGGTACCTTGTAGGGGTTTTCGCCGGAAATTTCCGCGTACATGTCGAAGAGGTTTCCGTAGCGAGATCGAATGGCATCTTCGCCAAGCCGTGAAATAGCCTCGGCGAAATCGAGATAGACCGCAAATCCGGTTTTGCCGACACCACGGCCTTCGTCGCAGACTTCTTTTGCGCGCCGTGAGGCGATGTCGCGGGGGACCAAATTGCCAAAGCTTGGATAAATGCGTTCCAGATAGTAATCGCGTTCTTCCTCTGGTATGCGTTCTGGAGGACGCGTGTCGCCTTGTTTTTTGGGTACCCAGACGCGACCGTCATTGCGTAAACTTTCGCTCATGAGGGAGAGCTTTGACTGGCCATCACCGGATTGCGGGATACAGGTCGGGTGGATCTGTGTAAAGCATGGGTTGGCGAAAAGCGCGCCACGCTTGTAGCAGCGCCAGGCTGCCGTAACGTTGCAGTTCACCGCATTGGTCGAAAGAAAAAAGACCGTTGAATAACCGCCCGTACACAGAAGAACAGCGTGGGCTTCGTGTCTGTCGATTTTGCCGGAGACGAGATTTCGCGTGATGATGCCGCGCGCCTGACCGTTGATGTTGACGAGGTCGAGCATTTCGTGACGCGGGTAGAGTGTTACCCGGCCTGCTTCAACCTGTCGCATAAGGGCGCCATAGGCACCGACGAGTAGTTGCTGGCCGGTTTGGCCACGCGAGTAGAAGGTGCGGGACACTTGGGCGCCGCCGAAAGATCGGTTGGCGAGCTGTCCGCCGTATTCGCGAGCAAAGGGGATGCCCTGCGCAGCGCAGTGGTCAATGATATCAACGCTGGTCTGCGCCAGGCGATATACATTGCCTTCTCGTGAGCGAAAATCGCCGCCTTTAACGGTGTCGTAAAACAGGCGATGAATGCTGTCACCGTCATTCTGGTAATTCTTGGCTGCGTTGATGCCGCCCTGCGCTGCGATGCTGTGAGCGCGACGTGGTGAATCGGAAATGCAGAAATTCTTAACGTTGTAGCCGAGTTCGGCCAGCGAGGCTGCGGCGGAGCCGCCAGCGAGGCCGGTGCCGACAACAATGACAGTGTATTTACGCTTATTAGACGGGGCGACCAGTTTGGCGTTCTGTTTATAAAGATCCCATTTCTGGTCGATCGGACCATCTGGGATTCGCGCATCGAGGTGAATTTTGCTCACGAGCCTGCTCCATGTGCCGCGGCGGTCAGGTCCGGCGGGTTG
>JAPKCZ010000780.1 GCA_028822745.1 Kiritimatiellia bacterium
GATACTGGTGTTCGTCAACACCAAGCGGGGAACGGAGCGGCTGGCGCGAGCGTTCTTGAGGCCGCCTTGGAACTCCCCTACAACAGCATTCGCATCCTTGTCGCGTGCGGCGCAGCAGCGGCCAACGCGTCATCTTTTAACACACCCATCGCCCGCGTCACATCGCTAAGCATGCTGGGTTATCTCAAGGTCCCTATATCAGCCAATAAGCCTTCCCGCCTCACGGTTTAACGTGCCATGATCCCCAGTTCTCTCAACATCCGTGCCCGAATGCTCTACGTCAAAGCTTTCCACCTTATCGCGGTCGTCTGCTGGTTTGCTGGAATCTTCTACCTTCCTAGGCTTTTCGTGTACCACTCAATCTCACAACATGAATCGACTCGCGGCCAATTTCGAGTGATGGAACGCGCACTGTTCCGCATCATCATGACGCCGGCTGCTATCGCGACCGCGCTATTCGGCCTTTGGCTCGTGCTGCTTAACTGGAGTTTTTACCAAGCTTCGATCTGGTTCTGGATCAAGATCGGCCTGGTGGTAATACTTTACGGGTACCATTTTTACTGCGGTAATTTGCTCAAGAAATTCGCACGCGACGAAGACACCCGTTCACACACGTTCTACCGGTGGTTTAACGAGATACCGGTTCTCATTCTAGTTGCCATCACCATCCTTGTGGTCGTCAAACCGTTTTAGAGGCTTCAATGAAACACGTCCAATCCGACGCATTAATGCAACGAGCACAACGTTCGATTCCCGGGGGCGTGAACTCGCCGGTACGAGCATTCAAAGGTGTCGGAGGTACACCGATTTTCTTCGTCTCAGCAGAAGGAGTGATCCTCACCGATGCAGACGGAAATCAATACATCGACTATGTCGGGTCCTGGGGACCCATGATCCAAGGTCACGGGTTTAAGCCCATCGTTGACGCTGTTACGAAGCAAGCCACTACCTCGCTCGGCTTTGGCGCCCCTACCGAACTAGAGATCATCATGGCGGAGAAGGTGGTGGAAAGGATTCCATCGATCGAACTCGTACGGATGGTGAATTCGGGCACCGAGGCGACTATGTCGGCGATTCGTTTAGCGCGCGGTTTCACTGAACGCGACAAAATTATTAAGTTCGAAGGCTGCTACCACGGCCATTCGGACTCGCTGCTGGTCAAAGCAGGGTCCGGGGTTCTTACCCTCGGACTGCCAGACTCGCCGGGCGTCCCCGCAACCCTCGCTCAACACACGATCACGTTGCCGTACAACGATTCCAGTGCGTTAATACAAGCGTTCGAACATTACGGGGATGAAATCGGTGCCGTAATTTTGGAACCCGTTGCCGGGAATATGGGTTGTATACCGCCCGCGTCTGGATTTCTTGAGACCGCAAGACGGTTGTCGACCGAGCACGACTCCGTGCTTATATTTGACGAAGTAATGACCGGTTTTCGTGTCGCCCCAGGGGGCGCTCAGGAACTCTACGGAGTCGAACCCGATCTAACAACCCTGGGCAAAATCATCGGCGGCGGCCTCCCGGTCGGAGCCTTCGG
>JAPKCZ010000099.1 GCA_028822745.1 Kiritimatiellia bacterium
GCCACACCCGGCGGCACCAACAGCTTTATGGTGGCGTTCGACAAAAAGAGCGGCGAGACGGTGTGGGAGTCCGGCCCGTTCGGCGGCGCCCACTACACGTCGCCGATCTACGTCGAGTATGAGGGTATCCCGATGATCATTAACGGCGGCGGCGAGGGCATAGCTGGTGTGCATGCGGAGACGGGTAAGATTCTGTGGACCAACGATTTCGCCGCGGGCAACATGGCCAACTGCCCCACCCCGATATTCGCGGAAGGCCACGTCTTCTGGGCGGTCGGCTACGGCAAGAACGGCATATGCATCAAGTTATCGGTGAACGGTGCAGACGTCACGGCCACGGAAGCCTGGCGCACCAGGTACGTCTCGACCCAGTACGGCGGCTATCTCTATCACGACGGCTACCTGTATGGGAACGGCGGCTACAAGTGGGTCTGCCTGGATTTCAAGACCGGTGAGTTGATGTGGAAAGTCGGGGGTGTGAGGAAAGGCTCTCTGTGCTACGCCGACGGAATGCTCTATCTCTATGGCATAGACAAGGGGCACACCATGCTGGCGCCGGCGACACCCAAAGCGTTCAAGCCCACGGGCGAGTTCAAGGTAGAGTTAAGGGGCAAGCCCGCCAGGCCGCACCCCGTGATCGAGAGTGGCCGACTCTACTTGAGGTTTCAGGAGAAACTCTACTGCTACGACATCAAGGACGACGTTTCAAAATAGGCTGGGTTCTGGGCATGGTGCGGCCACGTTTTCAATGTCCAACAGCCAACACGGAATTTCCAACCGAACAAGGGCAGACCTTGGCTCTGCAAGATGGCTATCACCAACCAAATGCTTCTCATCTGCACGCTTGATTTGCCTTGAAAATTCCGTGTTCGATATTGGGTGTTCAGTAAGTAGGGCCTTTTCTCGAGCGAGGAACGAGCGGGGAAATGGCCCAACAACAGAGCAGGCTCCAATCCGCAGCCAGTTCGCGAAAGAGCCCTTATCATATGTAGGCTCAACAAGGTCGGAATCGTTGCGCCATTCTACGGTTCTGTCACCCTTCCTTCTTGGTGCGCAGCTGGTATGATGTGGAAGAAGAAAAGTACGTCCAATTGTGCCAACTGGCCCCACGAAGGAACGAAAGAGAAACACATGTTCAAGAGACTAATCACGCTTACAGTACTGAGTCTGGCGACGGCAAGCGGCATCGCGCACGCGGCTGATGGCGAGGCGGCAGCCGCACCGCAGAAGACGTTCGAGGGTGCGCTGGACGCTTTCATGGGAGAACCGAAGCAAACGGTGCAGCAGGTTTTCGAGGGTGACAGGTTTCCCAATGTCACGGTGGCCGTCGACGGCAGCGTGCTGGCCGTCTGGAACGGTGTCAAGCTGCGTCGCAGCGAAGACGGGGGCGAGACATGGGGCAAAGAGATCGAGATTGGCAAGGGATTCATGGGCGGCGGCGTCACCGTCAATGAGTCTAACGGCGTGGTTTTCGCTTTCGCCAGCCAGGGACACCCGCCGTCGCCAGACACGGTCTACAAGAGCGAGGATCACGGCAAGAGCTGGGCCGTCGCACAGGTGGAAATCAAGCCAGACAGCAAGGGCCACAAGCCCGAGATGCATATGAATGAACACGGCATCACCCTGCGACACGGCAAGCATAAGGGCCGACTGATACGACCTTCGCGCTACTACGGCAAGGTGAACGAGCGCGCCGAATGGCCAATTCACTACACCAGCGCCATCTACAGTGACGATGGCGGCAAGACCTGGCTGACAAGCGAGCCGTTCCCGGAGATGGGTACAGGTGAAGCGGCGATCGCCGAACTCGCCAACGGGCAGATCTATTACAACTCGCGTCGGCATTGGGCGCCAAAGGGCAAGAATCCACGACGACGTTGGGCATCATCCAGCGACGATGGCGGCGTGACCTGGAAGAAAGCGACACTCTGCAGGGATTTGCCCGACGGCTCACAGAATACGGACTACGGTTGCATGGCGGGCCTCGTGCGCCTGCCGATAGCGGGCAAGAATGTCCTGCTCTACAGCAACTGCGACAGCCTGGAGGGCCGCAAGCAGGGCACGATCTGGGCGAGCTTTGACAACGGCCGAAGCTGGCCGCTGCGTCGATTGCTCTACGCGGGAAGCTTTGCGTACTCTTCGCTCGATGCCGGCAGGCCGGGCACGCCAAGTGAAGGCTGGATCTACTGCATGTTCGAAAGCGACGGCGCCAAGGTTGCGCGATTCAACCTGAGCTGGTTGTTGGA
Organism: Kiritimatiellia bacterium; assembly: GCA_028822745.1. Lineage (GTDB taxonomy): Bacteria > Verrucomicrobiota > Kiritimatiellia > UBA8416 > JAIOPI01 > JAPKCZ01. The sequence goes on from JAPKCZ010000099.1 coordinate 2,247, forward strand.
AGGCCAGGATCTCAGCAAACTCAGGCTGCCCAAATGGATCGCGCCAAAGAAGGACAAATAGTCGGCACGCCACGTCCGCAGGTGTTGATCCACGGATGTGGCTGTATGGTGGTTTGTATCCCCTTTTGCATCGCAGCATGGATAAAACAAATAGGAAAACTATCCTAAAGAACAGCAACGTGTATCGAGCCGCATACCTTAGCTGCCGAGGTGACGAGGTGACGAGGCGGACAAGGGTATTTTCGTTAGTGTTTTGGTGTACTCTCAAATAGGCTCGGCCTCTTGAGCTCGCAGGCTCCCTCAGATTTTTCAGGGTTGAGAGTAACGCATGCTGGTGGTGCCAGCCAGTAGGTGAAGAAGAAGGTTTTACCACCCGCTACGCTCATTCGCGTCAACTTAAGGTCAACCGATCCTCCATAGCGCTGACTTGTCCGCCGTAGCGCGCAGCGCGTAGGAGGAAAGCGTGGCATATACCAACCCAGGGCAACGCCCTCGTTCTTCTACACATCTTCGACGAGACCTTCTGACGTCCGGATAAGCCGGAGGGATGCCTCGACATCGCAAGATGCGGAAAAGATGTGAGACAAACAGGAAATGTATTTAGCCCTGAAAGGGCGGGATATATGGACGTATCATCAGCAATTTCGCTATATCTCGCCCTTTCGGGGCAAAGACCGTTTCGAATAGCGTCTAGTTAGCGCCTAATTCCTAGCGCCTTACAGCCCCTTCGCCTTTTCCATGGCCATCATCTCGGCGGCGAGGGCGTTTAGGTCCATTTTGCCTTTCTGGCCGGTCATGGTTTTGGGCAGGTCGACCTTGTAAATGAGCGAGTAGAGGATGAGTCCTTCCAGGTCCATCAACAAGGGGCCAGCCAAGCCAGACTTCGTGGAAAAGATTCCCCTGGGTCCGACAAGCTGTTTAACATACGGCAATTCATCCTGCTCAAAGCGGGTCCGCAGCTCGGAGCATACGCTCCCCGAAAACCAGACCATGATCTCATTATCAGGAAACTCCTTTCGCATGGGCAGGATGATCTCGCGGTAGAATCGGGTCCGCAAGGCATCATTCGTTTCGTTGAGAAGTTTGAGGTTGCGACTGACAGGACCATAGGTGCTTGGCACATAAATCAGCATCCGCACCTTTGGATTTCGTATCCGCGCATGATCCATCCAGGCCCGGTAGTGCCTCAACCCCCCCATGTCCTGTTGCCAATAGGTCAGACAGACGATATCGAGCTTTCCGAGGTCGAAGCCGGAGCCGTAGTTTCCAGACGATAACAGAAATTCAGTATCCACCGCGTTTGCAGGCGCCCCCCGATGGACACTCTTTACAAAATTGGTCACATTGTGACCGGTGAACCCGCCCATTTTCGCGAAGGGCCCTACCGCATCGAGAACCTTAACGGAAAACAGATGTCCCCACATCATGCCCTTGACCCCTTTTCCGCCAGTCACCGGCACGGTATAGCCCCATGGCCGCTTCCAGGTCTCTATGCTGTAGATGTTTGGACCCTTGGCCGGCAACGGCTCGAGCGGGCCCGAGGCATGCTTGAGTTCTAATCTCACTACCGGCTTCAGGATCGCGCCCATATCCGCCTTGTATCCCAGGCCTAGATCCCTCTCTCTGAGATCGATGTCGTAGATAAGCGACAGGGTCAGCATGGCATGCAGATCGTCGAGTATCGGCCCCGGCGCGCCCGAATCATTGAGAAAAACGCCTTTGGGTCCGACCAGATCAGCGATTCCCGGCAAGTTGTCGTCCTCGAACCGGTTCTTCAGCTCTCCACCGGCCCGCCCATAATTGGCACATATAATCAGGTTACTCGGATAGCGTTGCCTCAGATTCGACACAAGCCCTTTATAGTAATTAATATGAAACCGGTTGACTGATGAGGCAAACTTCACAAACTTCCGCACAGGGACATTCAGTGTACCGGGTGTCTGTATCACGAACTTCATCTTCGGATTGATCTTCACGGCCTCGTCCATGATGGCCGCAAACTGTTCCACTTTCTTCAGGCTCTTGCTTTGAACGGTCAGAGCAAGCACATCAACACGCTCGCCGGACAGAGCGGCATGGACTTGCGCAATCATTTTAGCAGGGTCCGCGTCGAACGTTAACTCAACCTGCGAATGACCCACAATCCCGGCCTTCTCGGCAACCGCCGGCACTCTCTTATGAATGCCAATAAGCGTCATCTCACCGCGCGAGGGAACACGCGGGGCAAAAAAGACACAGTTCAGTCCCTTTATGGGCAACGCTACATCGGCCGCATACGTGTGTGTGCACAGCAAAAGCAGGCAGGCGGTCAGGGCGCATGTGAGTGTGCGTTTAGTCATCGTGTTTTGCCTTCTAGAGTTCATGTTTGCCTGCCCTTCGATTGACGATAACGGCGAGGAAAGTCTAACGGTTAAGTGTTGCGGTTAAGAACGCGAATAAGTGTAAGAAACAAGCCCTACACTTACTCGGTCACTGACAACTGACACCTGACCCCTGATCACTGACCCCTGATCACTTCTTCTTCGCCACGACCCGGTACAATAAGCTGCCACTTTTTCCAAAATAGGGGATCGTACCATCTTCCTGAACGAAGAGCTTACCGCCATCGCCCAACCAGATTGAGTCAAACGCACGACCCAGTTTACCGCCATAGGACATCGAATAGAATGTCTTGCCCTCGGCGACAAACTGCCCGACGTAGGCAGGCTGTGCCATGCCGGGCACGAACGTGAGCCGACTGATGACGCGTTCGCAGCCCGCATCGATGGGCTTACCGTTGGCATAGACGTGCCAAAGGCCGTCTTTCCCAAAAGCGGACCACGCCACAACTTTGCCGTCATCTCTGAACGTGAGCGACCCGGGTTTCACATTGACATACGGTCCCATCGCCTTCTTACCCACCACAACGAAATGCTCCACACCGCGCCTGGCACGGTAGGCCATCACCCTCCGAGAAGGTGCAAACAACACATCGTGTACCTCATCAAAAGCCTCACCTTCGACTCCGTTGAGCACGACAAAGTCCTTGATGCCGTCCCCGGCAACATAGGCCATGGCTTTTTTGTCGGAACTGAAGACAACACTGTCGCCGCGAACCTGCGTATAGGCTTTGCCTTCTTTGCCATCCACCACGATGTGTGCGGGAGTCTTGGACCCGCCCCGCGTTGCCGCCCCAAAAATCACGCGCTCATCGCCGGCGGGAAACAGAGTCTTACCGGTCTGTATTTCCGCATACTCCTTACCCGGCACACCGTTCACCATCATGACAATATTCTTGCCCTTTTTCATGATGGCAGTGCAGGCCCAGGTCTTGCCCGACGGGGACGACATCAGCTTGCCCGTCGTATAGCAGCCCGGCCATTCTTTGCCGCCGACAACGACGACCCAGTTCGTATTTCCAGCGATATAGGCCATCTCGCCGTTATTGGCCGGCGAGGCCTGCAAGATGCCGCCTGGAATTTCTTTCCACATTTTACTGTCTATTGGCGTGTCACCCGGAAGTTTGAACACCTGTAGCTGGCCCGGGGCTTTCTCGCCTACGAACGCAATATACTCACCGTAGTCTTTATGGGGCTTCCCGCCCATCGGGACCGGCGTTTCGGCCCTCATAGAATTGTACGATTTGCTCGACGTCACATAGTTCCTCTGCCTCTCATCGATACGGCCGAGAACCGCCCTCTGGCCCCCCCCGTGTTTGTGGCGGTAGAGGAAACTGTTCCCGATAAACTGAAAATCCCAGATTCCGGGCAGCCCCCTTTCTTTGTCGATACTCTCGTAACCGCCCATGCGCTGACCATTCACCACCACGTAATGCTTGCCCTTCTCGGTGGCCTGGTACGCCAGGTGCGTTCGTGGACCATCTGAACCGAAGACCACTCCGGTGATGGGCAAGCGGTTGGTTGCGGTGATGGGATAGGATTGCTGCTCCTCCCCGTCCAGCACCACCATACAGTTCGTGCCACGCACGCCCACAAACGCATAATGTTTCCCGTCCGGACTGAAAAACGGTGTGCCTTCCGCGATGCTGTCGAACCAGCCCGGCTGCAAGACGCCATCGAGATTGACCCGCCTCTTCTGACCCGGCCTTTTCATGTCGACCGTTACCGAGATAACATGCTCACCATCGGGGCTGACCCAAATCGTTGAGGGCACCACGTTCTTGACCTGACCAATCATCCCGGCCTGCGCTGGCGTGAGAAGAGACAGACAGAGGACCGCGGCTGCACATAAGTAAGCTGTCAAATATCTATTCATTCTCGATTTCCTCTTTCAATACCCAACAGCCAACACTCAAATCCAATTTCCAAGTGTGCGAAGAAAGGCGAATGGTTGGACATTCGATTCCTCAGCCTCTTCCCCGTCAACCCTTACCCCTACGCTGGAGCCGCCACAGGAACATGATCGACAAGCATGTCGATAATAGCATCCGTATTCTGGCCTTCGCTGACCGCGGCGAAGTTCAAGCCCATGCGATGCCGCAGCACCGGGTGGACGAATAGCTTCACGTCCTCGATCGTGGCTTCGGCCCGGCCGGCAAGACCGGCGTTCGACTTGGCCGCCAGCAAGAGGCTCTGTCCGGCGCGCGGACCACAGCCCCAACGCACCCAATTATTCACAAAGTCCGGTGCTTCAGGGGTTCCCGGTCTCGTGGCACGGGCCAGGCGTGCCGCATAGCTAACCACCTCGTGACTCACTGCGACGCCGCGCACTGCTTTTTGCATCGCGACGATGGTGTCCCCGTCAATGACCGACAAAAGCGTGGGCAAGCCTTCCAGTGTCGTCGACAGCAGAATCTGCTCTTCTTCGCTGAG